>JBBPZF010000613.1:0-2397 GCA_038199105.1 Chitinophagales bacterium
GGCAGCCAAAAAATGGGTCGAGGTTATTTCTTTATTTCTTTTGATTGGTTGTGCAATAACTGTTTCCCTTGCCGGCCATCATGGTTCAGAATTAGTTTATAAACAAGGTATAGGGCCTAAAGGAGAAAAGCTGGAAAAGGAGCATTAATAATTTATCAATAGAATTAGTTATGAATATAGTTCACACCGTTGCAATTACTTCAATAATTGCCGGATTTTATACACGTCTATAATTCTTGCAGATATTATCGGGGAATAAAAGCAAATCAATCTCTAATGAAGTATAGATACTTTTAAATAAAAAAACTTTGAAAAAAAGTTTAACCGGAGTTGCTATAGGGTGATATGGAGTTATAAAAGATATTGATTTGATACATTCATTAGCGTTGCCATGGTTATTCTTTTTATCTGTATATATTCTTTTACAAGCTGTAAAAGTCAATCAACCTTTGGCGAAAAATATTTACAATTAAGCAAAACGATTGCACTGCCAAATGTAAAAGGGCGCATTGATCATTTGGATATTAATGTAAAAGACCGGGTAATATACATAGCGGCGCTGGGTAATAATAGCCTGGAAATAGTTGACTTAAAGAATGGCAAAATTGTTCACAGCATACACGGATTAGATGAACAACAGAGCGTAGGCTACATTCCTCAAACCAATGAAATTTTCGTAGCAAATGGTGGCAACGGCGATTGCTATTTTTATAATGCATCTACTTTTGAAAAAACGGCCACCATACATTTGTCTTCTGATGCAGATGATGTGAGATATGATTCAGCAACGCAAAAAGTTTATGTGGGCTATGGGGAAGGAGGCATTGCAGTTATTGATGCAACTACTCACAAACAAAGCGGAGATGTAAAGTTGCCGGCGCACCCTGAAGGATTCCAAATAGACAAAACAGCAAATGTTATATTGGTGAATGTGCCGGATAAAAATATGATTGGTGTAATTGATTTAATTCATTTAAAATTAATTGATTCCTGGACAAGAAATTCTCCAACAGCAAATTTCCCAATTGCTATTGATGCACCAAATCAAACTGCTTTTATTGGTTATCGCCATCCAGCAAAACTGGTAGTGTTGGATACTAAAACCGTTAAAGAGATTAGCTCTTATGACATGGTAAGTGATGTGGACGATTTATATTTTGACAAAGAAAGAAAGAGAGTCTATATAAGCGGAGGCGCAGGATACATAAACATTTTTCAGCAGGATAATACGGGAAAATTTAGCCGAATAACAAACATGCCTACCCGAAACGGAGCAAGAACATCATTATTGATTCCGCAATTAAAACTTTTTGTGCTTGCTGAGCGGGCCGAAAGCGGAAGCCCTGCTCAATTATTGGTTTATACTATTTCACCTTAATAAACTTTTATGAAATGGATAATAAGAGAGCGGCCAAAAATAGACCGCATTTGCCTACCCGTGGCTTATAAAGAGATTCATAGACAAGGATGCTGAAATTATTTATGCTCCGTTCGATAAGATAATAAGGATGTAAAAAATTAAACTACCATTTTTTTTATTTGTCGGAGGCTAACCTAAGATAGAGTTCACATCATAAATCCTGATAGTAATTTTTATCTATTTTTACACTTCATGATCAAATGGCTTTATAAAATATTATTTGTTGCCATAACCTTTTCATTTTTCATTTCTGCAACAGAGATGGATTTAGGTGATTGTCACAATACATTTTTTGATGACTATGATACCTATGTAAAAACAGAGCAGGTTTCATTTGACAACACGATAATTACCGTACATCCGGATGATATCCATAATTTATTATTCTACCACGTACTTTTTCAATACAGGGAATTAGCGGACGCCATTTCAGTAGTAGTTCATAAACATAAAGCTTACTGCAACAATTACCCGCCTAAACTTTTCCTCCGCAATTCCGTCTGGCGAATCTGATTAATAATTTTGTCCTTCCTTGAGTAAACACAATAAAGTGTTTGCCATGTTCTCCGTGTTTTTTGCAAAAAGCAAAATTATTTTTCCTCCAATATTTATTTATTCATGAACATCTTTGACCGCATTATCCATTTTTCCATAAACAATAAATTGGTAATAGGCTTCATGACTGTAGCCTTAATTATCTGGGGTATTTACTCTGCCACCCATCTCCCGATTGATGCACAGCCGGATATTACCAACAACCAGGTACAGATAAGCACACTCGCTCCTACGCTTGGCACACAGGAAGTGGAGCAATACATTACCGCACCGATTGAGCTGGCCCTGGCAAATATTCCAAAGGTGACTGAAAGCCGCTCTATTTCACGCTCGGGGCTTTCGGTAATTACAGTCGTTTTCTCTGATAATGCAGATATTTATTGGGCAAGGCAACAGGTATTTGAACGCCTTAAAGAAGCAGA
>JBBPZF010000614.1:0-3802 GCA_038199105.1 Chitinophagales bacterium
GAACTTATTACGAAGGATGTGATGGAAAGAAGTTTTGGGTTTGATGCGGTGGAGTTCCTAAGCCCTCACCCCAACCCCTCTCCCCCGGGGGAGAGGGACTAAACTTATAAGGCTTTTATTATCTTCAATTATACAACCACGTTTACCATTTTTCCCTTTACGAAAATTAATTTTTTTACCGGTTTATCTTCGATCCATTTTTTTACCACCTCATTGTTCATCACTATTTTTTCAACTTCCGTTTGTTGTACATCTGCGGACATGATAATTGTTGTACGCATTTTGCCATTTATTGAAATGGGGTATTCTTTTTCTGATTCTACAAGATATTTATTTTCTAGCTTTGGATAATGGGCATCAATAATGCTGGTGGTATTACCTAACTGGTGATAGAGTTCTTCTGCAATGTGAGGCGCATACGGAGCTAACAGGATTAACAACGGCTCCAGTATTTCCTTTTTATGGCATTTTAAATCGGTTAGTTCATTTACACATACCATGAAGGCACTGACTGCCGTATTGTAAGAAAAGCGCTCTGTATCTTCTCCGATTTTTTTTATCGCTTTGTGTAAGACTTTTAATTCCGCATCATTCGCTTTTTCTTCTGTCCAAACTTTGCCTTTTGTTTCATCAAAAAATAAACGCCATAGTTTTTTTAAGAAACGATGAACACCTTCAATGCCTTTGGTATCCCAGGGTTTGCTTTGCTCTATTGGCCCAAGAAACATTTCATACATGCGGAAGGTGTCGGCGCCATATTTGTCTATTAGATCATTTGGGTTAACGGTGTTGTATTTGGATTTGGACATCTTTTCGGTTTCAACACCGCAGATGTATTTACCATCTTTTTCGAATAAAAAAACACGATCTAAATCTCCGTCTGCCTTTTTCCAGTATTTAAATCTTTCTAAATTGAGCTCGACACCATCAACTAAGTCTATATCAACATGTATTCTATGGAATGAAAAGTCTTGAACTTCTTCTTCAATTTTTTCAATTCCAGCGAGTTGGCAGATTTCCTTTATAAATGTTTGTCTATCGGCATTAGCATCAGGAAAGTTATTGAGCTTATTATAAGAAACATAAATTGACACTGGAGAACCAGGTTTAATAAAAGCCAAATTTGCCTGGAATGAGGTGTTTTTATAAATCACCTTATCCATTCTATAAACAAACCTGCTACTCCCTTGTATCATCCCCTGGTTCAACAATTTCTTAAATGGTTCATCAAAACTTATAAAACCTAAATCAAATAAAACTTTTGTCCACATTCGGCTATACAATAAATGGCCAACGGCGTGCTCTGTCCCCCCAACATAAACGTCAACCTGGTTCCAATAATCCGTGGCTTTTCTGTCGGCGAATTCATCGTCGTTATGTGGATCCATGTAGCGAAGAAAATACCAGGAGGAGCCTGCGTAGCCGGGCATGGTGTTGGTTTCCCTCACCAATTTCCTCACCCCTTCCCTCTCCGCAAGCGGAGAGGGGGAGGCTGCGCTTTCGGGCGGCTTACGGGATTGTGCAGAAATGGTTTGTTGTATTTTATTTAAAACAAAATTTAGACTTTTAAGAACTTCATCATTGCTAAAGCGAATGACGTGAAAACCTATTTCGGTTAATAGTTTCGTCCTTTCTTCATCATAAGTGCTTTGCTCATCCGATTCATGATATCCCCCGTCAACTTCAACAATCAGATTATCCTGGAGAGAAATAAAATCAACGATATATGATTCAATGGGATGTTGCCTCCTGAACTTAACGCCCAACTTGCTATTACGTAAACTCTGCCAAAGTTTAATTTCCGCGATAGTATAATCTTTGCGCAATCCCCTCGTCAATTCATATTGACGTGGCGATGAAATTTTATACTTAGGAACCAGCGCAGCCCCTCGCATTTCCGGGGTTTGGGTCACGTCCCCCCTCTCCGCCTGCGGAGAGGGGCTGGGGGTGAGGTTTACCCACTCCTCAATATTCGCCAATGGCCCTTGCCCCTCCGGACCCGGCTTGTAATTTTCTACATGCGGCAGCTCCACAGGCAATTCATCTACATCTAAAGGATAAGCAACCCCATTTTTATAATAAATCGGAAAAGGCTCGCCCCAATATCGCTGACGGCTGAAGCCGGCATCACGCATTTTATAATTCACTTTTCTTTTTCCAATCCCCGCTTCCTCAATTCTTTTCAGGACAATCTCTATAGCATCTTCCATTTTTATTCCATTCAAAAAACCTGAATTGGTAAGCACGGCTTCTTTGGTAGGATTTGCTTCTTCGCCATTATAATAATCGCCGATAATATTGGTGATTGGAATATTAAAATGTTTGGCAAAAAGAAAATCACGCTGGTCTCCACAAGGGACCGCCATAATAGCGCCCGTGCCATAGCCTGCAAGTACATACTCTGAAATCCACACTGGTATTTGCTTTCCGTCAAAAGGATTGATGGCATAAGCGCCCGTAAATGCGCCAGTGATTTGTTTCACTTCAGCCATACGCTCCCTGTCGCTGCGGCTTTTTACATAAGTAAGGTATTCATCTATGGATGCCCGTTGGTCTTCCGTAGTAATTTGATTTACCAATTCATGCTCCGGCGCAAGCACCATAAAATCAACACCGAAAATAGTATCCGGGCGGGTGGTGTAAACCTTGAGTTTTAAAGGAGTATCACCCTCTCCGCCTGCGGAGAGGGACGGGGTGAGGACCCCCTCTCCACTTGTGGAGAGGGAAAGGGTGAGGCTAAACTCCATCTCCGCCCCTTCGCTTCTTCCTATCCAGTTCCGTTGCATTTCTTTCATGGCATCACTGAAATCAACTTTCTCCAACCCTTCTAAAAGCCTTTCAGCGTAATCAGTGATACGCATATACCATTGGCGCATTTTCTTTTTTTCTACAGGGTGGCCGCCACGCTCACTTACACCGTTTACTACTTCATCATTGGCCAATACAGTACCCAAAGCTTCGCACCAGTTTACTTCGCCATAAGCTGAATAGGCGAGCCGGTAATTCATTAAAGTTTTCTCTTTTTCATCTTCAGAAAAATTTTTCCATTCATTCGCAGAAAACTTTATCTGCGTTTGTCGCGGGCCATTATCTGCAGTGTTGCCGGTTTGTTCAAAAATTTCTATGAGATCTTCCATCCTCCTGGCCCTGTTTTCTTTTTCATCAAACCAGCTATTAAATATTTGCAGAAATATCCATTGGGTCCATTTATAATAAGTGGGATCACTGGTTCGTATCTCACGGCTCCAGTCGAAACTGAAACCAATATTCTCCATCTGCTGGCGAAAGGTTTCAATATTCTTTTCTGTCGTAACTGCGGGATGCTGGCCGGTTTCAAGCGCATATTGTTCGGCAGGCAAACCGAAACTATCATAGCCCATAGGATGCAAAACATTAAAACCTTTCAGTCGTTTGTACCGTGCATAAATATCACTGGCGATATAACCGAGCGGATGTCCTACATGCAACCCTGCACCACTCGGATAAGGAAACATATCCAGCACATAAAACTTTGGCTTTGGCGATGAATTTTCTACATGATAAATGCCGGACTCCTTCCAGTCTTTCTGCCATTTTTTTTCAATATCCCTAAAATTATATTCCATTCTTCTCCTTGTATTTATTTTTAATTTTGAAATGGTTCAAAGATGCGGTACACCATGTATCATTTTTTACGAAATTTAAAAATGATGCATCAACACCGGTTATTTTTTGTGAAAGAAATGTTATTCATTATTTATCTGCTGTCGCAATGGACCATCTATTATACATTAGGACTGCAAGCGAAGGGGCAAAAATACTA
>JBBPZF010000615.1:0-8292 GCA_038199105.1 Chitinophagales bacterium
AAATTCCTGGTCCTTTGATTGTTTTCATTTTTGATATTGTTTACTTTAATTTATCCCGATTGATTTTGTTTGCGAAAGATATTGTTTAATAATGGCTTCGAAGCTGAGCAATATTATTTTTCACGCTCTCATTTATAAATAAGCCTGTGTTCCCCGTTAATGCGCCTTGACAATATCCTGTCCAATTATGTTTTAAAGCTTCGGGTTTGCCAAGGCCCTTCATAAGGTGTTTTTTTAATAGATTCCAGAAGCATTTGAATTTTATTTTGAATTTTTACATTTCCAGATTGTTTCCAAAATTGCAAATCCTCCAAAGACTGGGGAGAGAAAATTATTTCCATAAATCTTCCAGGTTAATGACAGTTATATTGCCTTGTTCAATATTCTGAATACTTTCATTAAGTCGTTTAGTCGCAACAGGACTGGAAAGAACAAGTTCTGTTTCGTCCACTTCCGATTCTTGTTCATAAGGTACCTGGAAACCATCTAATATTAATTGCAAAGCTTTTTTTTGAGCTTCATTTTGAGGATGTACAATTAGTATATTTTCCACGGCTTAGTTTTTATTTTAAAATAATAAATGTAAATCTCAATGCTCTATTAATATTTCATTTTTTGTAAACCGGGCTGCATATAAAATAGAGGCCCCACCCAACCCTCTCCGAAGGAGAGGAACATGGAAAATTACATTTTAAACTCAGTCCATTTCTCCTTTGATTCTCCTGAAGCCACAACACTATCTATAAATGCCATGCCTCTTACTCCATCTTCTGCCCCGGGAAAATCAAGCATTTCTTTAGAAGGCTCCTTGCCTTCCATCTTCGCAAGTAACGTCTGCGCAAAGTTGTGGTAAATATTTCCAAATGCTTCAAGATACCCTTCGGGATGGCCGCCCGGTGTGCGGCAATTTTCCGTGGCGAAGCTGCTTAATATTTTTGTATAATTAGCGCCTGCTCTCAAAATTTGTGTTGGCTCATCAAGCCATTTAACCAGCAAAGTATTCGGTTCCTGCTGATGCCATTCGAGTCCTCCTTTTTCACCATACAATTCTATTTTCAAAGCATTCTCTTCTCCCGCCGCTACCTGCGATGCAATAAGAACACCCGCTGCACCATTGTCAAATTTTAATAAAACATTTCCATCATCATCTAAGGCGCGGCCTTCCACCATAATATTCAAATCGGCACACAGCTTTGTAATTTTTAACCCTGAAATATACTCTGCAAGGTGGGCGGCGTGTGTGCCAATATCTCCCATAGCGCCTGCCTTACCGGATTTTTTTGGATCGGTTCTCCAAGCGGCCTGTGCATTGCCTTCACGTTCTGATAACTTGCTCAGCCAACCCTGCGGATATTCTACAACGATCTTCCTGATCTTACCGAGTTTGTTTTCATGCACCATTGCTTTTGCCTGCTTTACCATCGGGTAACCGGAGTAAGTGTGCGTGAGGCAAAGAATCAAGCCGGTTTCTTCTACTTTCTTTTGTAATTGCTTTGCTTCATCTAAAGTGAAGGTCATCGGCTTTTCTATCACCACATTAAAGCCATGATCAAGCGCCATCATTGCGGGAGCAAAATGAGCAAAGTTTGGTGTAACGATTGTTACGAAGTCAATTCGTTTATCAGCAGAGAGCTCACTTTCTTTTTTTATCATCTCTTCATAACTGAAGTAAGTTCTATCTGCAGGTATAAAAAGTGATTCGGCTGAATCTTTTGCTATTTCAGGGTTAATGCTGAATACGCCGCAGGATAATTCTATAAGCCCATCCATGTTGGCTGCAATGCGATGAATCGCTCCTATGAATGCATCTTTACCACCGCCCACCATGCCCATTCGTAATTTTCTCATATCAATAAATTAAAAGGTAAAATTGTAATAATAATGGAACTAAATTATTCATAAAAGGAGTTAAAAAAAAAGATATTTTAAATTAATCGCAGCCATTTAATTTTTTTTAGTTGTTAATTAATATCTTGTAGCCAGAAAATTGCATATTACTTCTGTATAAAATAGAGATTCTCTGATGAAATTTACGACACGCTTGCAGCTCTCCACAATGATGTTTATTGAATTCTTCATTTGGGGATCATGGTTTGTAACCCTTGGAACTTTTTTAGTAAACAACCTTCATGCTAATGGCGCTCAAACAGGGAGAGTATTTTCCACTCAGTCGTGGGGAGCTATAATCGCACCTTTCATTATTGGGTTAATTGCCGACAGGTATTTTAACGCTGAAAAAATTCTTGGCGTTTTACATCTTGCCGGTGCTGCCTTGATGTATTACATGTACACAGTGGGCACAATCACCGATGTATATCCCACATCTTTTTTTTATTATTTACTTATATATATGATATTGTTTATGCCAACGCTTGCTTTGGTAAATTCAATTGCATTCAACCAGATCAATGATCCTGAAAAAGAATTTTCCAGTATAAGAATTTGGGGCACCATCGGATGGATAGTTGCGGGTTTATTAATAAGCCTCGTTTTTCTATGGGACGCGGAAGCGAGTGTAAAGGCGGGTTTAATGAGAAATACTTTTTTACTGGCAGCTATCGCTTCCCTCATCCTTGGTTTATTCAGTTTTACATTACCTAAGACACCACCAAAAGTGGCACCGGGCACTAAAGTGAAAGTCGCCGATATAATAGGATTGGATGCTTTGAAACTATTGAAGAATAAAAACTTTTTAATATTCTTCATTGCCTCCATTCTTATCTGCATTCCGTTGGCATTTTATTACCAGGTAGCCAACCAGTTTTTATCTAATATCGGCGTTGCAAAACCTACCGGTAAAATGGCTATAGGCCAGGCATCTGAAGTTCTTTTCTTGTTAGCACTACCTTTATTCTTTAAAAAATTCGGATTTAAAAATACAATACTAATGGGCATGTTTGCCTGGGCATTGCGGTATGCTTTATTTGCTTTTGGAAACGCCGGCGACTTAAGTTTCATGCTGATTATTGGTATAGCTTTGCATGGCGTGTGCTATGATTTCTTTTTCGTAGCAGGACAAATTTATACAAATGCAAAAGCAGGAATAAAATACAAAAGCGCCGCACAAGGATTAATTACACTGGCCACCTATGGTATTGGTATGTTGATAGGGTTTGAAATCGCAGGTCTTATAACCGATGCTTATACAAGCACGGACGGCACGTTTGACTGGAAAATGATATGGATAATACCTGCCGGAATTGCTTTTGTTGTATTTCTTTTATTTGCAGTTTCATTTAATGATAAAAATGAAAGACCTATACCCGAAGAAAGTTTGACTATTTAATTTATAAATTCAATGCAAAACAGGAGAACACTACTTAAAAACTTAGCCCTCGGTACGTCTGCCGTTATCATGGCTCCGGCTATATCTTGTGCCGAAAAAATCCAGCGAGAAAAAACTCAAAGAGAAAAAAATTATACATTGAAAGGAAATATCAATCATTCAGTTTCCCGATGGACGTTTAATTATCTTTCTTTAGATGAATTGTGTAAAGCAGTAAAAGATATAGGCTTCAGCGCTATTGACCTGGTGAAGCCACAAGACTGGCCAACTTTACAACAGCACGGCATCTATAGTTCCATGTGTTACACTGCGGGAGATAATAATTTAAACAATGGTTTAAATCATCCTATTTACCATGAGCAACTAATAAAGGAATATTTAGAGACCATTCCCATAATGGCGAAAGCAGGCTATAAAAATCTTATTTGTTTTAGCGGACAAAGCAAAGGTATGGATGATGAAACAGGAATGAAAAATTGTATGACGGCATTAGAAAAAATTCTTCCTGCGGCAGAAAAAAATGGAATAACGATGGCGATGGAATTGCTGAACAGCAAGATTGATCATAAAGATTATATGTGCGATCATGTAGAGTGGGGAGCAGAACTTTGTAAACGCGTTAGTTCAGATAATTTCAAACTTCTTTTTGATATCTATCACATGCAAATACAGGAAGGAGACATTATAAGGAACATCAGGGATTATCATCAATACATCGCTCACTACCATACCGGTGGAATACCCGGCCGGCATGAGATCAATAACACACAGGAATTGTATTATCCTGCAGTGATGAAGGCGATTGTTGAAACAGGATACAAAGGATATGTGGCGCAGGAATTTGTACCAACCTATCCTGACAAATTAGATTCGTTGAGAGAAGCTATAAAGATTTGTGATGTATAACAAAAGGGTATCGGGTATCGGGTATCAGGTAAAAGGATAAACCAGTGATCAACTTATAAACTAATCAACTGATCAACTTTAATAAACTAATCAACTTTAATAACTATGGCAGACAATACCTATGATGCAATTGTAATAGGCTCCGGGATTTCAGGAGGCTGGGCAGCAAAAGAACTCACCGAAAAGGGATTGAAAACAATAATGCTTGAAAGAGGAAAAGATATCGTGCATGTAAAAGATTATGTAAACGCTACAAAAGGGATTTGGGAATTTCCTCATCGCGGCGGTCGTACACAGAAAATGATAAACGATTATCCCGTGCTAAAAAGGGACTATCCCTTAAACGAAATTAATCTCGACTGGTGGGCGAACGACCAGGAATCTCCTTATACAGAAGTAAAGCGAATGGACTGGTTCAGGGGATATCACGTGGGCGGCCGTTCCCTGCTTTGGGGCCGGCAATGTTACCGGTGGAGCGATTACGATTTTGAAGCAAATAAAAAAGATGGTATTGCCATAGATTGGCCTATTCGTTATAAAGACATTGAACCCTGGTACACATACGCTGAGAAATTTGCAGGCATAAGCGGCTCAGTGGAAAATCTGCCTCAATTACCCGACAGTCATTTTTTACCTGCTATGCAAATGAATTGTGTTGAGAAGGATGTTGCAGAACGGGTGAAGCAGCATTATGAAAATAAGCGGACGATGATTATTGGGCGTACGGCCAATATCACAGAGCCTTTACCAGGAAGAACCAATTGTCAATATAGAAATAAATGCTGGCTGGGTTGCCCTTTCGGCGCCTACTTCAGTACGCAATCATCCACGCTTCCTGCGGCTATGGCCACAAAAAATCTCACGGTTAGACCATGGTCAATAGTTACAAAAATTCTATATGATAAGGATACAAAGAAGGCAACCGGCGTAGAAGTATTAGATGCGGAAACTAAAAAGACTTACCAATATTTCGCAAAAATAATTTTCCTAAATGCATCTACATTTAATAGTGCCTGGATATTAATGAACTCAGCAACTGATATTTGGCCTGATGGCTTGGGTAGCAGTAGTGGCGAGTTAGGTCATAATATTATGGATCATCACCTTGGGGTGGGTGCCGGCGGTACCGTAGATGGTTACGATGATAAATATTTTTATGGCCGAAGAGCAAATGGTATATATGTTCCCAGGTACCGTAATATATTTGGCGATAAAAGAGATTACATACGCGGGTTCGGATACCAGGGCGGCGGCAGCCGCCAGGGGTGGAGCCGCACTGTTGCTGAAATGTCTATCGGTGGTGATTATAAAGATTCGCTGGCCGAGCCCGGACAATGGACAATGGGCATTGGTGGCTTTGGAGAAATACTCCCTTATCATGAAAATAAAATGACGCTTGATAAAACAAAGAAAGATGCATGGGGCTTAAACGTAATTTCTTTTGATGCTGAATGGAAAGAAAACGAGAGAAAAATGAGAATTGATATGCAGAATGATGCTATAGAAATGCTTGAAGCTGCAGGAGTGAAAGATGTAAAAGGCCATGACGGCGATGGCACCATCGGAAGGGGCATTCATGAAATGGGCACTGCACGCATGGGCCATGATCCAAAGACCTCGGTACTTAATAAATGGAACCAAATGTGGGATGCACAAAATGTATTTATTACCGATGGTTCATTTATGGTGTCAGCCAATTGTGTGAACCCTTCTCTTACTTATATGGCCATGACGGCAAGAGCTGTTGATCACGCAGTAGGCGAATTGAAAAAACAAAATATCTAAAAATTATAACCTTTGAAAAGTAAACCAAATATATTATGAAAGAAAAAATAAAAGATATACCTGCCAATAATTCAAGAAGAGGTTTTCTAAAAAATACGGCATTAACCGCAGCAGGCTTTATGATAGTACCGCGCCATGTGTTGGGTGGCAAAGGCTTCCTCGCTCCAAGTGATCGCTTAACGATCGCAAGTATAGGCGTAGGCGGAAAAGGTGAAAGTGATATTGCAAATTTTTATAAAAGCGGTAAAGCAGATATTGCTGTGCTCTGTGATGTGGATACAAGAAGGGCTGCAACAACGGTAAAGAATTTTCCAAAAGCAAAATATTATCATGACTGGCGTGAGATGCTGGATAAGGAAGCAAAAAATATTGATGCAGTCTCTGTTTCCACGCCAGATCACACACATGCTGTAGCCGCATACTCAGCTATGCAACTCGGAAAACATGTGTATGTTCAGAAACCATTAACACATGATGTGTATGAAGCGAGGGCACTAACGAACGCGGCTAAACGCTATAAGGTAGTTACACAAATGGGTAACCAGGGCGCTTCAGGAGATGGCGTAAGGCAATTGCAGGAATGGTATGATGCCGGGACTATAGGCGATGTGCATACGGTTTATTGCTGGACTGACAGGCCGGTGTGGCCGCAAGGAATACCAAGGCCGACAGAAGGAGCCCCGATACCATCAGAATTAGACTGGAATCTATGGCTTGGCACAGCTCCTGAAAAAAGCTATTTTGATAAATTAGTGCCTTTCAACTGGCGTGGCTGGTGGGATTATGGCACCGGCGCCTTGGGTGATATGGGGTGCCACATTGTGCAACCAGCCTTTGGCGTGCTGGATCTTAAATATATTAATTCAGTGCAGGCAAGTGTTGGCAGCGTGTATGTTGATGAATTTAAGAGAGGTTATTTCCCTGACAGTTGTCCGCCGTCAAGCCATGTAATTATGAAATTTCCCAAAACGAGTAAAACTGCTGGTCCTGTTGAAGTCCATTGGATGGATGGCGGCATACAACCCGAAAGGCCCGAAGAACTTGGCCCCAACGAGACATTTGGTGACGGTGGTAATGGAACATATTTTATTGGAACAAAAGGAAAAATGATGTGTGGCACTTATGGAGCAAACCCGCAGTTGCTCCCTACTTCAAGAACGAAAAAAGTGCAAGTGAAACAAACTTATCCCCGTGTTCTCGGCGGCGACAACGGTCACTATGCTCAGTGGGTAGAAGGTTCCATCGCTGGCTACGGTAATGCAAAACTAAGCTCGTCATTTGACGTAGCCGGTCCATTGACAGAAGCTTTACTAATGTCTAACCTTGCTATAAGGGGATTTGACATAAGGAAACCAACGGCTGATGGAAAAGGATTTACTTATCCCGGAAGGTATATAGAGCTTTTGTGGGATAATGATAATATGAAGGTTACTAATTTTGATGATGTAAACCAATTCATCAAACGTGACTACCGTCAAGGGTTTGGTGTAGAAATGTAAAATAAATTTAAAAAAAATACTATGAACAGAAGAGAAGCAGTACAGCACATTTCGCTCCTTTTAGGAGGTACCATTGTAGGTTCCACTTTTTTCCTGAATGGTTGTAAAACTGAAACCAAAAGCTCTAAAGAATTTTCGGATGATGATGTTGTTTTTTTGGATGAAGTATCAGATACAATTTTACCAACTACTAACACACCCGGCGCAAAAGCTGCCGGAGTGGGCAAGTTCATGACGATAATGGTAAATGATTGCTATACACAACCCGATCAAAAAATATTTCATGAGGGCATAAAAAAATTAAATGATGCTGCCGATAAAAAATACAACACATCCTTTGTGAAACTCAATCCCGATCAAAGGCACGAGTTTTTAGTTGCATTGGATAATGAGCAAAAAGAATACATGAAAAATAAAAAGCCGGAAGACGCCTCTCATTATTTCCGCATGATGAAAGAGCTTACCCTTCTCGGATATTTTACTTCGGAAATTGGCTGTAAGCAAGCCATGAGATATATTGAAACCCCTGGCAGGTATGATGGTTGTGTCCCTTACGCAAAGGGAGATAAGGCCTGGGCATAATTATAAAAACTAAAAAATTGTTTACATGAGTTATAAGAGAAGGGATTTTATAAAAAATGCTGCAGCAGGGCTTGCGGTTACCGCGATTTCAGGAAATTTAATGAGCTGCGCTTCGTCGAAGAATACTACCGGCAACCTTGGCAAGTTTGGGCTACAACTTTATACACTACGCGATATACTAGCAGGTGACCCAAAAGGCATTTTAAAGCAAGTGGCAGATATGGGCTATAAGCA
>JBBPZF010000616.1:0-3338 GCA_038199105.1 Chitinophagales bacterium
ACTGTTGGCTCAAAATAAGCATCTTTAAAATTACCACCGGTCAGTATTTTAGCTCCTTGCTTTACTGATTTTTGCACTTGTTCATTTAATTTCTCAGCAAGATCTTTTCTTGCAAGCGTACCTATTTGCGTAGCCTCGGCTAAAGGAGAGCCAGATTTTAAATCTTTTATTCCGGCAGTAAATTTTGAAACAAATTCGTCATATACTTTATCTACAACAATGAAGCGCTTTGCCGCTATGCAGCTTTGCCCGCAATTTTGCATACGTGCCTGTATGCCGACTTTTACCGCATTATCAATATCGGCATCTTCTAATACAATAAAAGCATTGCTGCCACCAAGTTCCAGTACCGTTTTCTTTATGTATTTTCCGGCCAGGGCTGCTACTGAACTACCTGCTTTTTCACTGCCGGTAAGTGTCACCGCACACACTATATCATTAGAAATTATTGTTTCTATTTCATCATGATGAATAAAAAGATTTTGAAATGAACCATCAGGAAAACCAGCTTCTTTAAAAATATTTTCAATGTGTGTGGCACAGCCCAATACATTCGACGCATGCTTAAGCAAACCTACATTACCAGCCACAAGATTGGGTGCGGCAAAACGAAACACCTGCCAGAAAGGAAAATTCCAGGGCATGATTGCCAGAATACAGCCCAGGGGATCGTAGCTTATAAAACTTTCAGAGGCGTCAGTTTTGATGATTTCGTCCGCTAAAAAGTCTTCCCCATTTTCAGCATAAAATTCACAAACCCAGGCACACTTTTCTATTTCTGCCCTTGCTTCGCATATTGGTTTTCCCATTTCAAGGGAAATGGTTGTGGCATATTTTTCTGCGTTTTTACTAAGCAAGCTACCCGCCTTTTTCATCATCTTTGATCGCTTAGCCACAGAGATATCTCCATTTTTGTCGAAAGCATGTTTGGCTTTTTCAAATATTCTTTCAACGTCTTCTTTAGATTGACTGATAAAAGTTTGAAGTACTTCACCATTATACGGATTGATGCTTTTAAATTCCATTGTATGTTCCTTTTAAAAAATGTGATGTGAACGCCTTCATTAATACAAATGCTTTACCAATTATTACTCGCGAATTTTCAGATTGGAATTTTGGGAAGTTAACTTCAATTTGGAGAAACAAAAAAACCCCGTCATTTCTAACAGGGCTCATTGCATATTATTATAAAAAAAAATCTTAATCTTCAACCCTCACTTTACCCTTTTGTTTTGCTATAACTTCCTCAGCGATATTATGAGGGGCAGGTGAATAATGGCTAAATTCCATAGTAGAAGTTGCACGGCCACTTGATAGTGAACGAAGTTGTGTCACATAGCCAAACATTTCACTCAATGGAACTTTTGCTTTTATCACTTGTACTCCATGTTTGCTATCCATGCCCTCAAGCATACCACGACGACGGTTAAGATCTCCGGTTACATCACCCATATATTGATCTGGTGTAAGAACCTCAATTTTCATTATTGGTTCGAGTAATACCGGCTTGGCTTTTCTTCCTGATTCACGATATCCCTGCTTGGCGCAAAGTTCAAAACTCATAGCATCAGAGTCAACTGCGTGGAATGAACCATCAAACACTTTTACTCTCATACTTTCCATTGGGTAACCTGCGAGTACACCTGTTGTCATTGCTGTTTCAAAACCTTTTTGAATAGCTGGAACAAATTCTTTAGGAATTGATCCACCAAATAATCCATTTACAAACTGGAAATTTCCTTTTCCTTCTTTCAGGAACTCTTCATCAGCAGGCCCGATTTCATAAACGATATCGGCAAATTTACCACGGCCACCTGTTTGTTTCTTAAGTGTTTCCCTATGCTCAATAGTCTGCTGAAATGCTTCTTTATAAGCAACCTGGGGCGCACCTTGGTTAATTTCAACTTTAAATTCCCTTCTCATTCTATCTACGATAATCTCAAGGTGTAACTCGCCCATTCCACTCAAAATAGTTTGACCAGTTTCCTCATCTGTCTTCACCCTTAATGTAGGATCTTCCTCTACAAGCTTAGCGATCGCCATACCCATCCTATCAACGTCAGCCTGTGTTTTAGGCTCAACTGCCACAGAAATTACCGGCTCAGGGAAGGTCATAGCTTCAAGAACGATTGGATGATCTTCATTACAAAGTGTATCGCCAGTTTTAATATCTTTAAATCCTACAGCCGCACCAATATCACCTGCTTCAATATAATCAACTGGGTTTTGTTTATTAGCATGCATCTGCATGATCCTTGAAATTCTTTCTTTTTTTCCTGTTCGTGTATTCAATACATAAGAACCGGAATCAAGATGCCCGGAATACGCCCGGAAAAATGCAAGGCGTCCAACAAAAGGATCAGTCATGATCTTAAATGCCAAAGCTGCAAATGGTTCTTTTGGATCAGGCTTACGTTCGATTTCTTCAAGGGTATCGGGGTCAGTACCTTTAACCGCTTCAAGATCCATAGGCCCTGGTAAATATCTTACAATTGCATCCAATGCCGTTTGAACTCCTTTATTTTTAAAAGAAGATCCGCACATCATTGGTATTATAGAAATATCTATGGTTGCTTTACGAATAGCCGCATGTATTTCGTCTTCCGTAATACTATTAGGATCTTCAAAAAATTTCTCTAATAAATCTTGGTCATAATCGGCTACAGCCTCAATAAGATGCTGCCTCCATTCGTTTACTTCTTCTACCATATCTTCAGGAATGGGCACTACCTTGTAAGTCATTCCTTGCGTAGCATCATCCCAAATAATTCCCTGCATGGTGATAAGATCCACAACACCTTTAAAATCATCTTCAGCGCCAATAGGTAATTGCAATGGAACAGCTTTGGCACCAAGCATTTCCTTTACCTGTTTTACAACATTTAAAAAATCTGCGCCGGCACGGTCCATTTTATTTACAAATCCTATACGCGGAACTTTGTAACGATTGGCCTGGCGCCATACCGTTTCACTTTGAGGCTCAACACCACTTACCGCACAAAACAAAGCAAGTAATCCATCGAGCACACGTAAAGAACGCTCTACTTCTACAGTAAAGTCAACGTGGCCTGGAGTATCAATAATATTGAACTTATATTGCTTTGTATCAGGGATTTTTGCACCTTGTACCGTAGGAAAATTCCAAAAGCAGGTGGTAGCGGCAGATGTAATAGTAATACCTCTTTCCTGCTCTTGTGCCATCCAATCCATAGTCGCAGCGCCGTCATGCACTTCACCTATTTTATGGTTAACACCTGTGTAATACAGAATGCGCTCTGTAGTAGTGGTTTTGCCTGCATCGATATGAGCAGCAATTCCAAAATTTCTTTGATACCTTA
>JBBPZF010000617.1:0-5894 GCA_038199105.1 Chitinophagales bacterium
ACCTACCCGGCCGCACAGCTTTTTTCTTTCAATAATGTTGATACTGATAAACTGGCATTGATTGAACCTTTGGCAATTGGATGTCATGCTGTAGAGCGTGCAAGAATACAAAAAGAAGATATTGTAATGGTTATTGGGGCCGGTCCTATTGGTTTGTCAACTGCTATGTTTGCTCAACTATCAGGCGCCCGTGTGCTAATGATGGATCTTAATGAAGAACGTTTGAGCTTCTGTTGCGAACATCTAAAATTATCTGAAACAATTATTGCCCGGGAAGATTCAAAAGAACAGATCCGTGAACTGTTACAGGGCAATTGGCCAACCATCATATTGGATGCTACGGGAAATAAACATTCCATGAATCAAACCTTTCAATATGCAGCCTCGGGAGCAACCATTGTTTTTGTAGGTTTATTTACGGGAGAAGTAACTTTTCATGATCCCCTTTTTCATAAAAAAGAATTGACTTTAAAAGCAACCAGGGCAGCCCTTTCAAATGATTTTTTACGAATTGGAAAACTTATAGAAGAAGGCACCATTGATCCATCTTTTATGATTACTCACCGTCTTTCATTTCAATCTGTACCTGAATTATTTTCTACTTTAACCGCCCCTGAAAACCAGGTTATGAAGGCCATTATTGATATGGACATCATTAAATAATTATATAAACTCACACTTGCTTTATGAATGTAAACATTTTACTTGGGTTGCTACTTATTGCTACAGGCGCCTTTACGTCAGGCAGTTTCAGCGTGCCTTTATTGAAAGTAAAAGATTGGAAATGGGAAAATTCGTGGCTTGCTTTTAGCCTGTTTGCATATTTAATTGTGCCTTTATTATTATGCCTGATTTTTTCACCGGGTTTTATAAAAGTGTATGGATCCGTTTCCTCGGGAAAGCTAATCTGGATTTCATTTCTTGGTTTCGTCTATGGTATTGCCAACGTCACTTTTGGTTTATCATTAAGATACCTGGGCCTCAGCCTGGGCTATGCATTGTCTTTGGGTTTAATGATGGCAATTGGAACATTAGTGCCGCCTATTTTAGATGGCAAACTATCGGGGATGTTTCAAAGCAGCACCGGTAATTTATTAATTGCAGGAGTGATTGTTTCTTTGATTGGGATTGCAATTTCTGCATACGCAGGTATTCAACGGGATAAAACAAAAGAAAAAGAGCCTGGCAGCGAATTCAATTTACCTAAGGGCCTGCTTTTCGCTTTGATGGTGGGAATTTTCGGTGCTGCATTATCCCTGGCTATAGAACAAGGTAAGCCTTTAGCCGACCAGGCAGTAGCCAAGGGCACTAATCCTTTGTTCCAGGATAGCCCGGTATTTCTATTGATTTTTTCCGGCTCTTTTGTGTCAACTTTTATTTGGTGCATGGTAACGGCGAAGAGAAACAAATCAATTATTAGTTTTGTAAAAACAGAAAATAAAACTTTATCAACCAATTATTTCTTTGCAGGTCTGGCCGGTTTTTTATGGTTTATCAATTTCTTCTTTTTCGGGATGGGGAAAAACAGGATGGGTGACATTACCTACACCGCCTGGGGGATATTGATGACGCTAACTATTGTTTGCGCTACATTGTGGGGCATCTATCGGGGAGAATGGAAAGGTGTTTCAAAAAAGATTCATTTTGAAATGTGGTTAGGGCTTATCGTTCTTATTGCTGCAGCATTTATGATCGGTATCAGTGGAAGTTAAATTTTTTATACTGGCCTCGGATGGAAATCCCGAAAAGACGGGTCAAGTTGAGTGTAATTTAATTAAGCTAAAGCTCAAATATTTTCTGCCCACTAATTACACTGATTAACACGAATTGAATTTTTTACACAAATTTACTCAGCATGAATCTTAATAAATATAAATTATGCCAACATTAAAAAATCAATACAATAGTAAAGAAGGATATTTTGTAGATACCCTGCCCTACCCTTCCAAAAGAATTTGTTTGACGCTGGATCTTAAAGATGATCCCGCATTGATAGACGAATATAAAAAATACCATAGCCCCGAAAATTACTGGAAAGAAATAGGTGAAGGAATTAAAAAAGCCGGAGTACCAGTAATGGATATTTACCTTATAGATAACCGTATGTTTATGATATGTGAAGTGCCCATTGAGCAGGACTTTGATGAAGCCTGGAACTCCATGGGCAAATTTGAACGCCAGGATGAATGGGGAAAACTAATGTCAAAATTCCAACAAGCGCTCCCCGGACATAAAATGGAATGGGTAAAAATGGAAAAGGTATATGAAATTCCAGAATGAGGTATGATAACATTTAGCACCTCCCGGTCCCTGATTCTTTTGCCAGAATAACTGAATAAAATTTCAGATCATGAAACAACAATCTTTAAGATTATGCGCACTCTTATTAATAAGTTTATTAGGGACACAGATTAGTAACGGTCAAAAAAAAGCACACTCCCAAAATAATGAAACTCCATACCAATCGAATTGGGAATCACTCAGCAAGCATCGGACACCAGAATGGTTCAGAGATGCCAAGTTCGGCATTTATACGCATTGGGGCCCCAATACCGTAGCCGACAAAGATGCTACAGGCGATTGGGCACAATGGTTTGGCCAAAGGATGTATATAAAATCAAACCCAACTTTTGCTTATTCTCAGAAGCAATTCGGCAACCAGGACTCCTTCGGATATAAAGATTTCATCCCCATGTTTACCGCCCCAAAATTTGATGCTAACCAGTGGGCGGAGATGTTTAAGCAGGCGGGAGCTAAATTTGCCGGGCCAGTGGCTATTCATCATGATAATTTTGCAATGTGGAATTCAAAGGTGACAAAGTGGAACAGCGTAAACATGGGGCCGCACAAAGATATTGTAGGTGAGTTAGAGAAAGCGATTAAGTCCCGCGGTATGCATTTTATGACCTCTTTCCACCACTCTTTCACCTGGGATTATTATGTGCCTGCATTCGATTATGATGCCCGGGATACGGCGTACGCTGGCCTTTACACAATGCCACATAAAGAAGGAGACCCGCCCAGTGAACAATTTTTAAAAATATGGCTGGCAAAAATTAATGAAGTAGTTACTAAGTATCAGCCGTCTTTAATCTGGTTTGATATGGGATTTGGTGAAACCATACCAGCGTCTTACCAGAAAAAAATGTTTGCCCTTTATTATAACTGGGCAGCTACTCACAACGTGAAAGGGGTAGTAGCCCACAAAAGTGAATCCATTCATGAATATGCCGGTGTCCTTGACTTTGAAAGAGGCAGGGAAGACTCTATAACTCCTTATCCCTGGCTTACTGACGAATCCATAAAAGGAGAGTCCTGGTTCTATCAACCATCTGATCATTCCTGGAAAACCGCCAATGAATTGATTAATCTCCTGGCTGATATTGTTTCTAAAAATGGCGACTTGTTGCTAAATGTCGGCCCGGAAGAAGATGGTACATTTCCAGATCGTACCCGTAATATTTTAATAAATATGGGCAATTGGCTAAAAACAAATGGAGAAGCGATCTATAACACCCGGCCATGGACGACATACGGAAAAGGAGCTGAGAAGGACACAGGCAGCGTTCGTTACACCCAAAGTAAAGATAAAAAAACCTTGTATGCTATAGTATTAAACTGGATAGGTACCGGCAAGGAAATAGTTAATTTAACTTCATTAAAGTCTGATATAGAGAAAATCAAAAGCATAAAGATCCTCGGCTCGAAAGAAAAGGTTAATTGGAAATGGTACAAGGGTGAACTGCAAGTAACGGTGCCCAATCAAAAGGTTGATGATAGAGCTGTTAGGGCCGTAGCTTTGAAAATAAGTTTAAAATAGTGTTATCTCCGTGCCTGGTAACGATTATGCGCAAACAGGCTGGAGAAATGGTCAGCCAAGAAAGAAAAAATGATTTTTCATAGCCAATGAATATTTAATTATCAATTCTTGATCTCAGATTTCAGGTCTGATATTTTAAGCCTGAATACATAGCCATCTTATTAATTAATCTTCAGGGTATAAGCATAATTACAAGGTCTAGTTTCAGGCAGGGTAACTATCAGGTTTTCATTATCACGACTAAAACTTAAGGCACCTTTGTTCCCAAGTAGCTGAATAGATTTGATTTTTTTTGCATCTTGCCCTTCTCCAAGTGAGTGTATTCTTAGAATACCATCTTTAGGCCAGTCTAATGCAAGGGCATACAGTGTATCACTCTTGGTGGTGAAGCGGATATCCTGAGAAGTATATACAAATGGCTTTTCTTCCCTTTCGCTGTATTCACCAGCTTTATTATTTGTTGGGCCCTCACCGAATATTTTCCAGGGCCTTGTACCATAAATTGCTTCACCATTAACCTTAAGCCAACCACCCAGTACCAGCAAAAGGGTCTTGGCCCTTTCCGGAATGGAACCATCAGCATTAGGTCCAACATTCAACAGCATAGTACCATTTTTTGAAACTATATCCACAAGCACATCAACAAGATTATCTGCACTTCTATAATTTTTCGATGGATGATTTTGTTTGGTCTTTAACCGCAGCAACCGATTTCTCAACATGATCATTTATATCTTTTCCCGAAATGATGGAAGTAACAACCGTCACTTTTTCACCCGGCTGGAGCATAAATTTTGAAACACCTTTATTGTTATCAGAAAGTTCGGTAGTGTAGTTTACTCCAATAATCTTTGAAGAAAGAGCAGCTCTGGAAATCCAGTTTATATTATCTCCACCTTCAGTTTCACGACTTGCCCAAACGAGATTTGGTTGTGCAAGCCCATTGGCTACAGGGTATATTTTATTGTTGGTGTTGGTTGTCCAGGTTTCTACAGAAATTTCGATTGGGTTTTTATCATTGGAAGAAATTTCATTGATAAGAAAATTGCTGGTTGCAGAAACCCATGTTTGAATTTTCATGGTTTGTGAATTCATGGTGGTATTAATTTCTGCCTCAGCCATATTCTGAACCTGGCGAAGTCCTTCCGAAGATGCACCATTCACGATAACATTGATCCCGCCGATAGTTAACGGTTTTACATAAAACTTTTTACCGGTCCAAAAGTCATTGGTGGTAATATAAAAGCGGCTCCAATTATTATCACAGGCACTTACGATACCGATATTCCCATTGCCAGACATGGGACATCGGGCATTCCTGACGTGGCCGCTTTATTGTTTACACCAATATATTCTCCACCGTATTTAGTCAACGTTTCCTGCATTTCTTTCCAATCATTTTCCTTGATTTTATAAAAGAATTTACAGTGGCAGGAGAGACTTCATTTATTTCCTTGGCATCTTTTTGACAAAAAGAATAATTAGATAATCCAATTAATAAGAAAAGGGAAAGAAGATATACCCGTATCATATTGTTAGAAATTTATAAAAAAAAGAGGGGGGAAATTCGAGCGGTTTTCTAATTCATTTTTCGAATCGGCAGGAGTTCCTCCTCCCGGAAATACTGCCCTGATATTATTGAGTGTAACATTCTCAATCGGATGACCGGGCAGCCCTGTGAAAATAAAAGAACAATCCTTGCCCCGCGTATCTGTTTCAACGATGATGTTGTTAAATTGAAAATTATTCATCCGCTTCATTGGGCGAATTTCATTGTTCGCATCTACCCACGCGTTCTGTTGAGTGAAGGTCATGAAAACGGGGCGGGGTACATTCTTCATGACGAGATTGCTAAAAACCATATTCTTCATTTCGCCGCCTTCACACATTTGAATTTTTAATCCGGAGTCGCTGTGATCATTAAAAATGCAATTAGTCACCAGTACATTTTCAAAGTCTCCACGGGATAATAAACCGATTCTTATTCCAGCCCATTTACTGGAGAAAACACAATTGGTAATGACAACATTAGTGCATGGTTTTTCTATCAAAGAAGTCTGCAGGCAAATGGAAT
>JBBPZF010000618.1:0-2519 GCA_038199105.1 Chitinophagales bacterium
AGCTAAAAGTTTATTGAAATGGCTGATATAAAAACACTAATTGCGATTGAAAGAAACATTCTCAGCGACCTGGTAGTCTTTTTTCAAGCCAGTCATGCTGGCTAAACCCTCTTAAATAAAATGGTTTAATTTTAAAGAAATAAATAAATATGGCTGCTCTTCCAAAAATCATAATTTCTGCAAAAGAATATCTTGAAGAAGAACGAAAATCGGCACAAAATAATGAATACTATAAAGGCGAGATATTTGCAATGGCAGGCGCTACAAAAGCGCATAATGCAATTGTAGCTGCACTACTTGGTGAGCTTTACGGTTTTTTAAAAGGAAAATCCTGTAAAGTTTATCCCAGTGATTTAAGAGTTCACAATCGGGAAAATAGTTTATACACTTATCCTGATGTGATAGTTGTTTGTGGCGAAGAAAAATATTTGGATGATGAATTTGATACGCTTCTTAATCCAACTGTTTTAGTAGAAGTGCTTTCTCCGGCTACGGAAGATTATGATCGTGGTACTAAATTCAAATTGTACCGTACGATCCCTTCGCTCAAAAATTATATATTGGTAAGCAGTACGGAGTATGCAGCGGAAATTTATACCAGGAAAGAAAATAACGAATGGGTGCTAAATACTGCAAAAGAAAAGAACAGTAATATCCATATCAGCGCAATTGATTGTGATCTTGCTCTATCGGATATTTATGCGCAAGTAGCTAATTTGGTGCCATCAGCCTGATGCTCTTTCACCCCGATTTATTGGTATATCAGCATTTTTCCAACGCCTGCAAAATATCGTTTAAAATATCATCGGCATATTCGAGTCCAACAGAAATGCGTATAAGCCCGGGCGTTATATTCACTTTTAATCTCTCTTCTTCAGTAAGCTTACCGTGCGTTGTGCTGGCAGGGTGGGAGGCTATGCTTCTCGAATCGCCTAGGTTAGCAGTGAGGGTAAGCATCTTAAGACTATTCAAAAATTTTTTTCCGCTCTCAAGGCCGCCTTTTAATTCAAAACATAAAACACCTCCACCATTTTTCATTTGCTTTACTGCAATATTATATTGGGGATGGCTTTTTAAAAATGGATATTTTAACCAGGATATTTTAGGATGATTATCCAAAGCATTTGCAATGTACAAAGCATTTTTAGCATGGCGTTCCATACGTACATCGAGTGTCTCGAGGCTTTTTGTCAACACCCATGCATTGAACGGAGACAAAGATGGGCCTGTGTTACGGCAAAATAAATAAATATCATTAACCAGTTTTTTGTCCCCCACGATCACTCCGCCTAATACTCTGCCCTGTCCGTCAATCCACTTGGTAGCGGAATGCAAAACCAGGTGTGCACCAAAATCAATAGGACGTTGATTAACCGGAGTGGCAAAACAATTGTCAACATTTAATATAAGATTATGTTTTTTAGCAAGTGCTGATACAAGCTCAAGATCTATAATCTCGAGTGCAGGATTAGTTGGCGTTTCCAAATAAATCATTTTTGTATTTGGCTTAATGGCCGCTTCCCATTCTTCCATTTTATCAGCGCTCACGTAAGTGCATTCAATTCCGAAGTTGGGTAAATATTTTTTGATAATGTTATGCGTACTTCCAAAAACGGCATCGCATGACACAAGATGATCCCCACTTTTCAACAGCGCCATAAAGCTTGCAAACACAGCGCTCATGCCGGTAGATGTGGCCACGCCTGCTTCTGCGCCTTCGAGCGCAACCATCTTATCTACAAATTCATTTACGGTGGGATTGCTAAAACGGCTGTAGATATTATCATCAGTTTCATCTGCAAATGCAGCCCTCATGTCCTCCGCATTATCAAAACAAAAACTGCTTGTGAGAAACATAGGAGTAGAATGTTCTCCTTCCCTGGTGCGTTCTGTTTGTATGCGTATAGCTTTTGTTATAGGATGTTGTTCCATGATTTTTTTTTCTTCTTAAACTTTCTTTAAATAATTTTTGCAAATGTACTTCATGCATGCCTTTGCAACAAAGTAACCTGCATGTTGCTTTTTATGGAATAAAATCTAACCGGTAATAATTATATTTTAATAAAAAAATTAAACAGGAGCGAGAATAAGCAGAATAGCTATCCGGCCATTAATTGCGCAATCACCTTCCAAAGTGTCATACAACTTGTAATAATTACAAGAGCCCCAATTGCTATAAACATTTTCTTTATCGGCACTTTTCCAACCATCCTTGCTGCAAGCGGCGCAGCGAGCAGCCCACCAACTATAAGGCCGGCAATATCTAACAGCGGAAGACTTTTTAGCACGATAAAAAATGTAATCGAACTTGCGAGCACCACAAAAAACTCCGCCAGGCAAACAGAACCAATTACGTAGCGGGCACTTTTTCTTTTTGATATCAATGTACTTGTAACCAATGTGCCCCAACCTCCGCCTGCATAAGAATCCATGAAACCGCCCAATGTTGCCAGCCATCCGGCTTTTTTTATTTTACTGGGAAATTGCTTCTTTTTAAAAGCTTTTTGTAAAATGAAATA
>JBBPZF010000619.1:0-2903 GCA_038199105.1 Chitinophagales bacterium
TGTAAAATTTCCATCCGTGTTCAATCAACCGGAGTATTTCTCTTACATAAATCGGAATGGGGGGTTACCATGTTCCGGATTCTACTGTAGAATCCGGAGCATGTTGACCCACCGTTCTGATTTATGTTGACCCACCATTCTGGTCATGTTGACCCACCCCATTTCAACCTTTTTCCTGTAAGGGATTTTGTAGAGATTGCGGGATAGCCAGTCCCGGTTTTTCGGGATTGACCCACCTATTTATCAAAAATTATTTTTATTTTGATTTTAGCAGTAGTGTCATTCCGGCATGTTGACCCACCTTTTTGTAAAGGTGACCATCATCAATTTTGATTTTGTTCCGGGATGTTGACCCACCCCTCACAGGCAATAATTGTTAGCAGTTTTTTGAAGTCTTTTGCTCCTCACCAAATTAAAGGAGCATGGCACAAAAACCAATAACAATGGAACAATTAAAACAAATCCTTCAACTCCATAGCGATGGTATTGGCATCAGAGAGATTGCCCGGCGCTCGGGCATCAGCCGCAACAGCGTGCGCAAATATCTTTCATTGCTCAAAAAAGATGAAGCAGATAATAACGAAGATCTGACCAATAAACAACTTGCCGGTAAAGCATATAGCAGTGACGATGCTGAATATAATGCAGAACGCCTGCAACAACTTACCATTTATCTTAAAGAGACAGAACATGAACTTTCCAAAACCGGCGTTACCCGCCAGTTGCTCTGGAAAGAATATTTGCAGCGCCATCCTGATGGGTATGCGTATAGCCATTACTGTTATCATTTAAACCAATACCTGAAGCATACCGATGTAACCATGCACCTTGAATACAATCCGGCAGATATGATAATGGTTGACTTTGCCGGAAAGAAATTACATTATGTGGATGTATCCACAGGCGAGTGTATCGAATGCCAGGTATTTATAGCCATACTGCCTTTTAGCGGCCTTATCTTCTCTTGCGCTGTACACTCTCAGCGAACCAGTGATTTTGCAAGCTGCATCAATGCCATGCTGCTTTTTTACGCCGGGGTTCCGGCTACTATTTTATGCGATAATTTAAAAACAGCCGTTGTTCGTTCAGACCGCTACGAGCCGGTATTTACCGATTTATGTTACCAACTTGGGGAACATTACCAAACTACTTTCAGCGCTACCCGCCCTTATAGCCCCCGCGATAAAGCCATGGTGGAAAGGGCTGTAAATATTGTATATAACCACGTGTACGGCCCATTACGCAAGCAGGAGTTTACAAGTCTTAAGGCGCTCAATAATGCCATAGCCGATCAGTTGGTATTGCTCAATAACAAACCTTATAAAAATACACCTTACAGCCGCTGGTATTTTTATGAACAAAAAGAACGTTCCCTTCTAAAACCATTGCCCACGGAATCTTTTGCCCCTAAGAAAGTAACGCTGCTAACCGTACAACGCAACTATCATGTGCAACTGCAGGAAGATCATTTGTACTACAGTGTACCTTACGGGTACGTGGGTAAAAAAGTAAAGGTGCTCTATGATAATCATGCAGTAGAAGTGTATTATGACAACGACCGTATTGCCCTTCATATACGCAAGTCTCACCCTAAAGCCTACACGACAATTGCTGAACACATGCCTCCGCACCACCAGCGCATGCAGGAGATAAAGGGATTTAACAAGGAAGACCTCCTAAAGCAGGCAGCCCATATCGGCGCCTGTACTGCGCAGGCAGCCGCCCTGATGCTGGATAACAGTATTTATATAGAGCAAAACTACAAAGCCTGCTTTGGGATGCTGATGCTAAAGAATAAATATAATGCCGGGCGGCTGGAGGCTGCCTGTAAAAGAGCCTTACTGGGAACCAGGATAAATTATCACATGATTAAAAATATCCTCGAAAAGGGCCTTGACAAACAACTGTCTTTTTTAGATGAACAACCTATACCGCCTCATGATAACATCAGGGGTAAAGACAACTATCAATAATTATTTTTTAAACCAATAAAAACAAAACAATGAACACAACACAAACACTCGAACAAATGCAGCAGCTACGCCTGGCAGGCATGTATCACGCTTACCGATCCCAATTAGAGCTTCCCCTCAACCAGCAACTTGAAGGCCACGATCTGGTGGCCCAATTGGTACAGTCCGAACAACTCAGCAAGGCACAGGAAAAAACCACTTACTATTTGCGGCTGGCTAAACTGCGTTTACCCGCCACCGTTGAACAGATAGAATGCTCTCCTTCCCGCAACCTGACCAAACAACAACTGGCTACCTTAATAGAAGGACGTTATCTTCAGCAGGGAGAAAACCTGCTGATTACCGGAGCTACCGGATGTGGAAAAAGCTACCTCGCCTGTGCATTAGGCCACCAGGCTTGCCTGCAGGGATACAAAACCACTTACCTCGGCATGAACCGCCTGATAGAAAAAATCACGCTGTCCAAACTCGATGGAACTTACATCAAATTACTAAACCACCTGGAACGGCAAACCCTCATCATTCTTGACGACTTTGGCCTGCAGAACCTGGGGCAGGAGGTTCGTCTTACCCTGCTGCAATTGCTGGAGGATCGTTATGAGAAAAGAAGTATTATCATTACCTCACAACTACCGGTAGCAAAATGGTACGACTATATTAATGACCCAACACTGGCCGACGCCATCCTTGACAGATTGACAGCAAACGCTCACCGGATAGAATTAAAAGGTGAGTCATTAAGAAGAAAAAAAACAACAACATATTAATAAACCATAGTATTTTTAATCATCATTTAGCTCTTTCATTTATTGCCCACTAACCGGGGTGGGTCAACATGCCAGAAGGTGGGTCAACATGACCAGAATTTACACTATGGTACAATTAAAAGTGTATGTTGTTGAAATAGGCGTGGCAATATAATTATTTCAA
>JBBPZF010000620.1:0-4749 GCA_038199105.1 Chitinophagales bacterium
AGTGCTAAAAAATTAATTTTCTGGTCACTGATCTTATGGGGATTTCTTGCAATGGCGACAGGCATGATTAGTAACATAAATCTTTTAATCGTGATACGCTTTATGCTGGGAGTGGTTGAAAGCGCTGTTATGCCTGCGATGCTTATTTTCTTAAGCAGGTGGTTTACAAAATCTGAACGGTCAAGAGCGAATACCTTTTTAATACTTGGAAACCCGGTTACGATTCTCTGGATGTCAATATTGTCGGGCTATCTCGTGAAGTCCGTTGGCTGGCGTTATATGTTCATTTTCGAAGGATTACCTGCAATCATCTGGGCTTTCTTTTGGTGGTACCTGGTAGATGACAAGCCAAAAAATGCAAAATGGCTGACAGCCGTTCAGAAAAACAATCTTGAACAAAAGCTCCATGAAGAGCAGCAAATAATTAAACCTGTGAAGAACTATGGAGAGGCTTTTAAATCCAAAGTGGTTATTCTCCTTTGCCTGCAATATGCGTTGTGGAGTATCGGTGTTTACGGATTTGTATTGTGGTTGCCATCTATGCTGAATGCAGCCCCCGATATGAACATAATAAAAACCGGCTGGCTATCTTCTGTACCTTATTTGCTTGCAATAATTACTATGCTTGCTGCCTCACATTTTTCAGACAAAACATTGAACAGGAAATTATTTGTGTGGCCATTTTTATTAATAGGCGCGATAGCATTTTACGGTTCATATTTAGTAGGTACTACAAATTTCTGGCTGTCGTTTACGTTGTTGGTTATTGCCGGCGGCGCCATGTATGCACCTTATGGGCCGTTCTTCGCGATCATTACGGAAATACTACCAGCTAATGTTTCAGGAGGCGCAATTGCCTTGATCAACAGCCTTGGAGCTTTAGGTTCGTTTATCGGCTCTTATATCGTAGGCTATCTCAATGGAACTACCGGTAGCTTTGATGCATCTTATATCTTCATGTCAGTATCTCTACTATTATCAGCGATTATCACTATGATTGCTGTAAAACCAACCGTGAAACCCCAGGTGTCCGGAATAAATAACGGTGATAATCTCATAAAGCCTGTAAGCCCTATATAGGCATTCGGCAACCCTTATCATTATCGTGTAAGCCACCCTGTTATATTATGCCTGTGATGTGAGGTACACATTGGATTCTCTCCCGGATTAATGCCCGTCTATTTTACCACACAAAAAAAGATTATTCATTTTTTTTCTGTGATATAGCCTGCTAAATTTCTATAGATCGCAATATTTTTCTGAAACGTTCAAATATGTACTTTTTACACGTTGGGCATCACAAGCTTTTTTTTTCAAGACCTTGCATTAGCAAGGGTTTCACATTTGAAATATAGCTTTAAGCATGAAGATAAGTTGCATAAATTGGTTTGCACGAAGGTTTTTGCTGTTTTACTTTTACACCATGATTAATGATTTGAGAGAGAGTTACGATTGCTGATTTGAAAAGAGTTTTTTTAATCTTTAATCTAAAATTTGACTTTATGAAACAAGCAATCAAATCAACAAAAATGATCACAATGGGTTTATTTACCCTTTGTGCAATGGGATTTTCAAATGCAACTTTTGCAGCTCCCAAAACCAATGAACCGATTGAATTTAAATTTATCGGCAAAGTAGACAACCAACCTGTATTTCAGCTTAACCTGGATAACAAAGAAGGCGAAGAGTTTTCCATCAGCATTAAAGATGAAAACAACTCCACTTTGTATTCAGAAAAATTAAAAGTGAAAGAGGCTCTTTTCACCAGGAACTACAGGTTGGCTATTGATGCTGCTGAGATGAATGCCTTTGGCTTTGGCGTAAAGGTAGAAGTGACTTCAGCTAAAACACACAAAACAGAAGTGTACAAAATTACTTCACACACAACCGTGAACGAAAATATAGTTGTAGCCCAGTTGTAATACTGCACATAATTAAATCCCTATTAAAACTTCTGTTAAGGCTTGCCGGATTGCGACGGCAAGCCTTGTTTTTTCATCATACCCGGGGCCATGATCTACTCCCGGCAGATATAAGCGTCTTCCCCCTCTTCTCTTTTGACAGATTATTTAGCCAGTGTCCAAAAAATCAATTCACTTCTATGCCTGACCGTTAGTTCGCGGTTAACACTGGAAATAACTTATGCCTGATTGCGGCCCGGCACAACGGTATAATTATTGACATCGCATTTATTGTTATTTGTTCATTCAAATAATTGTAGATTTATTTTTTAACCTAAAACAATTTCAACATGAAAAAGATCTTTAGCAAACAAGCGTGGATTTTCGTCTCAACTTTTATTCTGTTAAGTGTAATGCAGTTGATTTCATTTGCGCAGGATAGTGCAGCTTCGAGCAGTACTACCACTACAACTACTCAACAATCAACTACTAATATTCAACCATGGGTTTGGGTTGTGGGAGGTGCAGTATTGCTGTTGATTATCATTGCACTCGTAAGAGGTGGCGGTTCAAAAGGCGGAGGTCGTACTGACAAGGTTACTTACAGTAAAACAACAAGTTCTGAAGACAATCCTTAATATTCACAGAAAGAAAATTTGAAAAAAGTGGCTGACATTTGTCGGTCATTTTTTTTAAATAGATTTTACTTCATGGCATTTTTTAATTCCGGGTGGCTCATTCCTGTTCTATTCTTTTTTAGACAATGCTGCTTCTCAATGTGGGGAAATTATTTCCGGCTATCTTTGCGAACTTTAAGAAAAAAAAGTATTTAAAGAAATAAGACACTGTACAAAAATTTTACAGCTTAAATTAAATGGAGTTGTAAAACATAGAAAACAAAAGAGCAAAATATGGCATTAAGAGCAGGCATCGTGGGCTTACCCAATGTAGGAAAATCAACTTTATTCAATGCGGTTAGCAGCAGCGCAAAGGCGCAGGCAAGTAATTATAGGTTTTGTACTATAGAACCAAATGTAGGATTGGTAAATGTGCCGGACCCCAGGCTGGAAGCGCTGGCTACGCTTGTAAAGCCTGACCGCATTGTACCTACGCAAATTGAAATAGTTGACATTGCAGGACTTGTAAAAGGCGCCAGCAAAGGAGAAGGTTTGGGAAATAAATTTCTTGCAAACATCCGCGAGGTAGATGCAATTATACATGTGGTGCGTTGTTTTGAAGATGATAATGTGCTGCGCGATGAAGGGCCAATAAACCCCATATCAGATAAAGAGATTATAGAAACAGAATTACAATTAAAAGATTTGGATAGCGTTGAAAGAAAAATTGCCAGGGTAGAAAAAATGGTAAAGACCGGAGATGCAAAAGTGAAACAGGAATACGAAGTACTCGTGCGGTGTAAACAGCATTTAGACCAGGGCAAAAATGTTCTTTCTCTTAATTTATCTAAAGAAGAAAAAGTTGCTATTGCCGACAATTTTCTGTTGACAGATAAACCGGTTTTATATGTTGCCAATGTAGATGAAGCGTCTATGCATACAGGTAATAAGTATTCTGATAAACTTGTAGAGGCAGCAAAAGCAGAGAATGCCCAGGTCATCATTATGACAAATGCAATAGAGGCACAGATCGCAGAGTTTGAAAACCCCGAAGACAAGCAAATGTTTATGGAAGAATATAAAATGCAAGAGCCTGCGCTTGACCGGCTTATTCATTCTGCTTACAAGCTTCTAAATCTCTCAACTTATTTTACTGCCGGCGTGCAGGAAGTAAGGGCCTGGACAATTCATCATGGCTGGAAGGCACCGCAGGCGGCAAGCGTGATCCACACTGACTTTGAAAAAGGGTTCATAAAAGCTGAAGTAATTTCTTATAATGATTTTATTCATTACCAATCAGAAGCCGCCTGCCGTGAAAACGGAAAATTGCGTATAGAAGGAAAAGAATATTTAGTGCAGGACGGTGATGTAATGCACTTCAGGTTTAATGTGTAAGACGCATTTGAAAAAATTCAACATGTTTATTTTTTAAATAAAAAGTTGCACAGGTATTATAAAGTTACAACTGCATTGCTTTTGCGGCTCATGTACCAACCGACAAAGCTTCCCCATACTACCATGTTGAAAACAAGCGGCATAATAATTCCCATTGGTTTAAAGTCATTAAACAATGGCTTGCCTAAAGCGTAGTTCACCACTATAAGCAACCAAAGCGATGGAAGTATTCCAAACAAAAATCCTTTTAATACGGTTGAATTTTTTACCATCAACGCATATACTATTCCCCAAATTCCGCCACTGATTATAAAAAGCAATGCCGCTACAACTTGCCCTCCCGGCGGATTTGGGCCAAACTTGCCTTTGTACATTCCAACAAAAGCAGGATCACCCATCCCTGCTGCTTTAAGTATATACATTAAAACTGCTAAAATAATTGCACCCAAGCAACCGGCTATAAAGCCCTGGAGAATTCGATTATTCATAATTATATTTTGAATGAATGTAATGAATAAATACTTTATCGAAGCAAGTGTTTCTTAACTATACTTTTTTGAAAAAATAAAACTTCTCGCAATTTTCTTAAATAGCTGGGCCGGGATTTTGCAGCTGTTTCAAACCAATAGTTTTTTTAACCTTAATTATACCGAATTTAGCAGTATGGGTAATATTGTTTACGACATAATCGTAATTGGCTGCGGCTCCGGCGGCTTAAGCGTTGGGCTGTTTATGAACCAGGTGGGCTTCAAAGTATTAATGGTTTCCCCGAGCGATGAAGAAATTGGCGGAGACTGCCTTAATGATGGCTGTGTGCCAAGTAAAGCACTGATACA
>JBBPZF010000621.1:0-4747 GCA_038199105.1 Chitinophagales bacterium
ATTTAAGGGTAAGGAAATTGATGCACAATTTGATGATGGAAAAAAAGCCATTTATACCATTCAGGAAAAGCAAGGAAACACAATGACGATGAAGCGCTCAGAAAGAGACCACTCAACCATTCTTTACTTAAAAGGTGCAGAAGTTTTTTGGCCTGACGCAAGTAAAAATCCCTTTAATAAAATGAATAGCGCATGGAGGATAAAACCAAAAAGGTCGGAGAGTGAAGATGAATTAAAAGAACGTCTGAAAGGTTGTGTACAGTTTTATCAATATTTTTTTAAGGGATATGTGGATAGTAAAAGCGATGAAATAGATTATACCGGTTTGCCATCTTGCTTTAAATGGTACGAGGGAGGAATTTTTGTGCAGGGTGAAAAAAAGTTAGATAAGAAATGGATAGATTGTTTCTATTCGGAAGAGCAGGCTTTACAGGCAAGGCAAACTATGGAAGATGTGCTTTCGAAAAAATATGATTGGGATACTACAGAGAGGAATTGGATAAAGCAACTGGTACCAGTTTTGAAACAGGTACATGATAAGCTTTGATTTGTGTATCTTTTGCGAATCATTTAGCAAACTATAATACATAGGAAACTTATAATAGTACTCGTCACGAAAACGGTCTTTTATAAATCTGTCGTGGTTAGCTGAGACCTACCGCATTCTCGGATAAATCTTTTCGACTCAAACCCCAATTTGATTATTTTTGTATCTAAATAATTCTAAATGCCCGAAATTTTTCACATTAGAATAAAAAAAGATTATGCGGCTTCCCTCATTGAACATCTTATAAAGGAAGATGCAATTGAGCCAATAGAAGAAAAAAATATCGAGCTTTCATCAGAACAAAAAAAGCAATAGGTATTGAATTAGCTGCTATAGCATCCGATCCCAATTATTTAATAAAATCGGCTGATGTAAAACATCGGTTTAAGCGTTCCGAATGAACTACATCGCATCTGTTATTCCAAATGCTTTGCTGGATATTTCTGAAGCAATTGAATATTATAATTTATAAGCTAAAGACCTCGGTTATAAATTTGCTGATGATGTAGAAGATAATATTAATGAGATTACTTTATTACCAAAGGCTATACGATAAAATATAAAAATGTTCGTGGAAAGATTTTGAAAAAATTCCAGTTCATTATCTTATATACATTTAATGAAGAATTGAACAGCGTTGAAATAATAAGGATTTTTAATACTCATCAAAATCCATTTTGGTAAAAGATCAACTCATTATAATATTACATCTCCTTCAATTTTGCTATAGTGTCTTTTGGATCTTCAGAACTAAAAACTGCATTGCCTGTAACAAGAACATCAGCCCCTGCGCTTAATATTTCTTTTGCATTTTCTAACGAAACACCGCCATCTATTTCAATAAGTGTGGAAGATTTCTTTTCATTTATTAATGCTTTCAACTCTTTAATCTTTTGAATAGAGTGTGGAATAAATGTTTGCCCCCCGAAGCCGGGATTCACACTCATAAGATTTACAAGATCAATATCCGCAATGATATCCCGCAGCAATGATACAGGCGAATGCGGGTTAATAGCCACCCCAGCCTTCATTCCCAGGGATTTTATTTGTTGAATATTTCTATGAAGATGCGGACAAGCTTCCAGGTGTACGGTGAGCTGATTTGCACCTGCTTCTTTAAATTCACCCGCATATTTATCTGGTTCAAGTATCATCAGGTGCACATCAAAAAATTTGGTACTTGCCTTGCGGATTTGTTTTATGATGTGCATTCCAAAGCTAATGTTTGGAACAAACCGCCCGTCCATTACATCAAGGTGGAACCAATCTGCCTTGCTTTCATTCAGCATCTTACAGGCATCATCGAGATGTAAAAAATCTGCAGTTAATATTGAAGGAGCGATTATCGGCATGTTATTTTATTAAAGGTTAAAACTTAAAATTGAATTTTCTTTATTGACCATTGACCATTGACTATTGACTTTGCAATCTCTCTAAAGCATTTCTTGCTTCTATAAAGTTTTTGTCATACAGAAGTGCATTCTGGTAACTTTGTATAGCATCGTCCGGCTTATGTAATTTTTCGTAACATTTACCCATCCAGTAATACCCTTCATCAAAATTATTCTGAATGGTAACTGCTCTTTTCAATGTGGTTAACGCTTCCTCATATTTACCAATGTCATACAAAGCAATTGCTTTTTCACGATAGGCAAACATATAAGTAAAATCCATTTGAAGGCTGCTGTCAAAAAAATTAATCGCCTTTTTTTTATCATTGGAATAATTATAATAAAGGCCTTTGAGAAACATCGCGTCTTTGCCCCATTTTACCCTATTTACTTTTAATAAGCCGTTTGCAATATTGATGGCCTTTGCATTTTTTACTTCGGCATATACAGTTCCTAATGCTATTAAATATTCCGGTAAAGGATAAAGATTAACGGCATGCTCAAGTGAACTAATTGCATCTGTGGTGTCTTCATTTTCAAAATGTAAAGTTGCGTTCATATTCCACAGGTAAGCATTTCCGCTATCTTTTTTTATCTCAATATCAGTAAGAGCGATGGCAGAGTCATAAGATCCATCTTCTCTATATTTTTCAATAAGATTTTGTACAAGTAGCAAAGAATCGGGATATTGTTTTATTAATTTTTTTAAATCTTCTTTTGAAGAGACTTCTTGTGATTGTTTTACCACGGCTTCCTCATTATCATTACAGCAGATACCTGCCATGAAAAATATTAGTATTAAAAAGCCCCTTGTTATTTTCGTCATCCGTCAAATTTACTACCCATAATTTTATACGCAGTTATGGAAGCGGTTTATACTTATAAAATTTGATAAATTTAAGCTTAAGCATTAAAGCTTTGATCAAACAACTAATCGTGATCTTTGTAGCAGCAAAATATGCTAATGAGAACTTGCTGTCGGTTGAAATGCTCACAGAAACAAGTTTTTACCAATCAACCTAAATATATAAACATGGATAAGAAAAGTTTTAGCAAGAAAGATGGCGCAAATGGGCGGTGAGTCGCCAGGTATTTCCTAAGCCTGGTCAGTAAATTGAATTGCGAAAGGCGATAATCTATATTCTGTCATATTTTTCAACAGTTAGCTCATGCTTTACATCACCCGTGTGTTTAATATTTATTGGTTCAAATAACATAAGATAAACTTCTTCGTCAGCAATTGGCCTATGCTCAACACCTTTAGGAACGATAAGCATTTCACCTTCATTTAAAACAACTGTTTTTTCAGCAAATTCAATTTTTAATGTTCCTTTAATTATAAAAAAAAGCTCATCCTCGTCTTTATGATTATGCCATACAAATTCACCTTTTACCTTAGCTAATTTGATGGCTTGCCCATTTAATTCACCAATTATTTTGGGGCTCCAGTGATCGTTGAAAAGATTGAATTTTTCCTGCAGGTTAATTGCTGTCATCGCTTACTACTTTATCAGGTTAAGAATCGAATATACTTATGCAAAGTTTACAAAGCTAAATTTATATATGATGTAAATGTAATACCATGAATAGATTTTGAAACATACCGTGCAAATACATTTTAGTTAAAACGTATATTGGGCGCAGAGTTAACTAAATCAAAACAATAAAAATAATACCTTGCATACTCTTAAACTATAGGCGATATGATTGCACTTGTGAGGATTTTCCGTCTTCCATTGATAACTTTTTTTTCACTGCTGGTAATTGCAGCCTCCGGGCAAAATAATAAAACTCTTTTTAAATTATTGCCTTCAACACAAACAGGTATTGGTTTCCAAAACCAACTAACAGAAAGTGATACGTTGAATATTTTGAACCAGGCAAATATTTATAACGGCGGCGGTGTAGGCATTGGTGATTTTAACAGAGATGGATTGATGGACGTTTATTTTGCCGGTAACATGGTATCAAATAAATTATACCTCAATAATGATTCTTTAAAATTTACTGATGTAACTGATGTCGCTAATGTAGGAGGAGAAGGCAGGTGGTGCACTGGTGTTTCTGTAATGGACATCAATGCAGATGGCTGGCCTGATATTTATGTGTGTGCATCCTTTAGAAATGATCCCCTTTTGCGTACCAATCTTTTATACATCAACCAGGGATTAAATAAAGAGGACGTTCCTGTTTTTAAAGAATCGGCCGCAACTTATGGCCTGGCTGATGATGGCTTTAGTACGCAGGCATATTTTTTTGATTATGACATGGACGGCGATCTGGATATGTACCTGGTAACAAATGAAATTTATGATCCAAAGACTCCCATCAGGTTCAGGCCCAAGCTGACTAACGGCACCGCAAAAAATAACGATAGGCTTTATCGTAATAATGGCAACGGAACTTTTTCAAACGTTTCAAAAGAAGCTGGCATAAACATAGAAGGGTGGGGACATGCGGCATGCATCACCGATATCAACAAAGATGGCTGGCCCGATATTTATGTAGCCGATGATTTTGTATCAAATGATCTTTGTTATATCAACAATAAAGATGGAACATTTACTAACCAGATAGAGAAATTTTTTAAACATACGGGCTGGAATGCAATGGGCACCGATGCTGTAGATATAAATAATGATGGCAATGTAGATTTGATCTCCCTTGAAATGCTTCCGGAAGATAATCTTCGCAAAAAGAGAATGCTTAGTGGAAATGAATATTACAATTATACAAACAGCGCTTTGTATGGTTACCAACATCAATATGTACGTAATGTGCTGCAGATAAACAGCGGCATTACACCGGA
>JBBPZF010000622.1:0-4080 GCA_038199105.1 Chitinophagales bacterium
CATTCAAAAAATTTTGTAAAAGAAGCGCAAAATATAAAAGATGGACTTATTTGAGTATGCAGTTATTCGTGTAGTCCCGAGAGTAGAGCGGGAAGAATTCCTCAATGTGGGCGTGGTATTGTACTGTGCCAAACAAAAATTTTTAAAGATCATTTATAAAATAGATGCAAAACGGATTGCGGCTTTATGTGCCGGTTGCGATATAGAGTTAATAAAAGAATATCTTAAAGCGTTTGAGCAAGTTTCAAATGACGATGTCAATTCCGGCGTCATAGGGAAACTTCCGGCTGCTGAACGTTTTCGATGGCTTACCGCCGCTCGCAGCACAATGGTACAAACGTCAAAAGTTCATCCGGGGTTTTGTGCAGACGCAGGTGAAATGTTGGATAAATTATTTAATCAATTGGTGGAATAGATCTTTTTTACCGGAATTTCTAAAATTGTTAACAAGCTACATACGATGTAACATTTTTAGCAATCCTGTGGCACTTTCATAACCCAATAATCCGGCACTATTATTATTTCTTCGAGGCCGCGTTTTTAATGAATTTCCACTTTCATAAAACTATCTCCAATATAGGAATCATCAACAAAAGTAGCTATGCCAATGAATTCGCTGTCATGAAAGCAAAAATATTCTGCATCATAAATAAGTTCTTCCATAGGATAGATTTTAATGGATTATAAATTATTAATACAGCCAGCATTGCGGCTATTTAATAACTAACGAAACTTTTTAAAAATTATTTTCTGAATAAGCTAAATGTTGAATGTGTGCAGGATGCAGCAGGAAAATCACAGTGGAAAAACCGCAATAAAATTTCTATTCAATTTTTATTGGAGTAGGTAAATGGGAGTAAAATCAAGAACAGACCTTTATAATTTATGGAAAAATAAAGGGGATACTTTCGAGGTATTAGGAATTGAAAACCTTAGTAGAAGCCAACCAAGTTCTATAAGTTAACCTTATTACCTTATTCAATGAATCAATTAAAGCAGGAAAAGGATAAGGATAAGGATAAGGATAAGGATAAGGATATAAAATTGTTGGCTCATCTTCTATTAAGGTAGTAGGCAATAACCAGATTAGGTTACGCTAATTCGACATAATCTCAAGTTTTATTTAGCGTAAGTATTTCGCCAGAAGCTGCAAGGTTATGCCCCTTAAACGCCCTCTTACATTGATATCATAAGCCTGGGCATTTGCACGGGCTTCTTTCATAACATTAAAATATTGCCGGTAACGTTTTCCAATTCGGGAGAAGTCGCTAAAAATATTTCTGCATCAGCACCACTTTGCCGGGTGCCCTGCGGTTTAATATTTGCATCCCGTACCGTGTTAGTATCAAGGTACGTTCCGGGATGTAATGCACTTACAGTAATATTATACTTTTTAACTTCTTCTGCAAGATCAATGGTAAACATGATTAACGCAAGCTTGCTCCGGCAATAAGCAGCAACACCATCAAAGTCTTTTTCCATCATAATATCATCCAGGTCAATAGGGGACTGGCCCGCCGAACTTACATTCACGATGCGTGAAGGAGCTGCCTTTTTTATAGCAGGTAATAGCTAATTCGTAAGAACAAATGGAGGGAAATAGTTTACTGCCATGCGCAATTCCATTCCATCTTTCCCGTAGCGGGGTGCTGCAAAACCTGCACCTGCATTGTTTATCAGAACATCAATGCTGTCATATTTTACCAGTACATTTTCCGCAAGCATGCGTACTTCATCCATTGATGAGAAATCGGCAACAAAGCCTTCAATATTTTGATTTCCACCAGATAATTTTATTTCGCCAATTACCTTATCAAGTTTTTCTTTATTTCTACCGTGAAGAAGTAAAGTACCCTGTTGCTTTGCAAGATCTGTTGCAACGCATTTGCCAACACCATCTGTGGCGCCGGTGATCAATATTGTTTGTGCGTTCAATTATCTCTGTTTTATAATGATTGTGTTATTTGTCTGATAGTAACATTCTTCTCACTTCGTTCCTAAATAATAATTTTCACTACACCGCCATCAACACGCAATGCGCTACCGTTAGTGGCAGAAGACAGCGGGCTTGCGACATACACCACCAGGTTCGCAATCTCTTCCGGTGAAGCAAACCTTTGCAATAAGGAATTAGGTCTCGCATTTTTAAAGAAATCTTTTTCAACGTCTTCTGCGGACGCGTTTTTATTTTTGCCCATGCTTTCGACAAATTCTTTTACGCCCTCAGATTTTGTGGGGCCGGGTAAAACTGCGTTTACGGTGACGTTAGTACCTTTTGTAAGTTCTGCAAGCCCTCTGCTAACAGCAAGCTGCGCGGTCTTAGTCATTCCATAATGAATCATTTCTTCGGGGATATTGATCGCGCTTTCGCTGGATATAAAAATGATTCTGCCCCAGTCTTTCTTCAACATCTGCGGAAAATAATGCCTTGATAACCGGATGCCACTCATCACATTCACTTCATAAAATTTAAACCAATCTTCATCAGGAATATCAACAAATTCTTTAGGTTCAAATATGCCGACGTTATTGATAAGTATGTCAACAGCAGGCAGCTCTTTTATCAAATTATTTATATCGGCAACGTCAGAAAAGTCGGCGGGAATACCTTGCACATCTGCACCATCCACTTCATCTTTTATCTGTTGAATTGCTTCATCCACTCTTTGCTTTGTTCTTCCATTGATGTAAACTGTTGCACCTTCCTCTGCCAATTTTTTAGCGATCGCTAAACCTATACCGGCTGTGGAACCGCTTATCAGTGCGCTTTTACCTTTTAGTTTTAAATCCATTTGTTCAAATTTTAGTTATTTATTTTTTGGCTCCGCAATAATATACGATTGAATTATTTCATTAAATATTCTTTCAGTTCTTCATATTCTGCATTCATCGTTATACTTTTCTTTTTTAGTTTCAATAATTCACTTACTGACGCAGGCAATGGAACAGGTTGTTGGATAATTGGCTCAACCACGTCGTAAAATTTTACAGGGTGAGCAGTTTCCAAAAAGAATCCTTTATTGCCTGGATGGTGCTGCAAGTATTTCTTTAATGCCGCGTAACCCACCGCTCCATGTGGATCGGCCAAATAATTTGTTTTTAAATAAACCTCTTTCAGCGTATCCTTTGTCTCTTCATCAGAAAATGAATAGCTACCCATTACATTTTTAAGAGAATGAAATTCCTTATCAAACAATTGAAGTATACGAACAAAATTGCTGGGATCGCCAACGTCCATTGCATTAGATAACGTAACTACTGATTTCTTTGGAGAATAATTCTCACTATCCAAATATTTTGTTACGACGTCATTTGCATTACATGCTGCTATAAAATGCCTAACGGGTAAGCCCGAACGATGAGCAAGCAGTCCGGCACAGATGTTCCCAAAGTTACCACTGGGAACACTTACCACAGGAAGATCATTTTTATCTTTCCATTGCTGGTATGCAAAGAAATAATAAAACTGCTGCGGCAGCCAACGGGCGACATTAATAGAATTGGCCGACGTCAGGAATAATTCTTTATTCAATTCCTCATCAGCAAATGCCTGCTTTACCATTTTTTGGCAATCATCAAAAGTGCCATCAATTTCAAGCGCTGTTATATTTTTTCCTAAAGTAGTTAGTTGTAACTCCTGCACACTGCTTACTTTACCCGATGGATAAAGTATCACTACATCAATGCCATCAACATCATAAAATCCATTTGCAACAGCACCGCCTGTATCACCCGAAGTTGCCACAAGCACGGTAATTTTTTCGTGTTGTATTTCAGAATTGTTCTTTACGAAATACCCCAGGCACCTGCTCATAAACCTTGCGCCGACATCTTTAAAAGCCAGTGTTGGCCCATGATACAGCTCGAGTGAAAAAATACCTTCCTCCACCTTTACTAAAGGAAAATCAAAATTGATTGTTTCTGAAACAATGCTTTTTAATTCATCATCCGGAATTACATCCCCAACATAAGGCTGAATTACGTTAAAAGCGATTTCTTCTTTTGTGTATTGATCAATGTTCTCAATAAATTTTTTATCCCACATCGGAATTACTTCAGGGAAATATAAGCCCTTATCGG
>JBBPZF010000623.1:0-2188 GCA_038199105.1 Chitinophagales bacterium
AAAGCCTGTTATTACTTGTCCGGCCAACATCATCTTGTCAGCTTGTACACCTACGGCAACATGGTCAGCTGCAACCGCGTCTGATAATTGTCCAAGCGTTTCAGTCGCACAAACAGCAGGACCTGCATCAGGAACACCAATTGCTAATGGCAGTTCCGCTACTGTGACCTATACAGCAACAGATGCATCAAACAATAAATCAAGCTGTTCGTTTACAGTTACCAGGGCTCCTGTATTAGTAGCCACATGTGGCAATACCAATCCTGTACTTTACTTTGGTTACACTGGTGATCAGTCTTCCACAATTAGTGGTACGCCTACAGGAGGTACAGGACCTTATACTGTGAGCATTACAATGAATCGTCCGCTAATATGTAACTTTATTAACAGTGCTGGCGACGAAATATTCGCTCCGGCAGGAGCCTCTTCAACCACTAACAATACCTGCCCGACAACAGGATCAAACACGGTGGCTCCGGTAACTTATAAAACAAGTGTTGCGGCGGGTAGTAGCTTTGGGGTAAATGTTACCTTACTTGCAAATGCAGTCTTCACCATTACGGTTACAGATGCAAACGGATGTACTGCAACTTGCACGACTACGGTATATGCTGAAGACGTGCGTTGCTTTGCAGGAAACAGCGGACAGCATAAGTATACTATCTGTCATAGAACAGGCAGCACCAAGAATCCATGTGTAACAATATGTGTTGATTCATCAGCAGTTAACGAGCATTTGGCTCATGGTGATGTCTTAGGTTCATGTCCTAAAAGCGGTTGTCCCGCTCCTTCGACCACAGCCGGAAGCAGGAATGCTCAAAGTGTTAGCCCTGCTGACGACCAGGCAATCGTCGGGAAACTTACAGTTAAGGTGTTACCGAATCCAACCTCACACTATTTTACCATAGGATTACAAAGTCCGAAAGTTGAAAAAATTAAAATTACCGTATTAGATGTTTTAGGAAGAATTGTCGAAACGAAAACAGATGTTACGCCAAACAGTACAATGCAAATAGGAGATCGTTATCATCCTGGCATTTACTTTGCAGAAATTCTACAGGGTAAAGAAAGAATAGTACTTAAATTAATCAAAGAAGGTAAATAACGCCTCCCAAAAAGGATTTCAAGGTGGTACCAAAAGTGCCACCTTTTTCATTTTAAATGATATGCGGCAAATGGTGTAACCGAATTTTTACAATTGCTCTCTCAAATGATCCAAAAGCTTAACTAATACCAGATACAATATGTTTTGCAGGTAAAAAACTGATGACCGCATTTCTGAAAGAATAATATTTGTAAGCCTTTCTAAAGTAGAGTAATGATATACCATATTCCCAATATCATATTTATAAGATAATTCGCCGTTAAAGGCGATTTCGAATCCCACATCTTTAAAAAACAAATCATTTAATCCGGCCATAATGATCTGGACTAAATTTTATTTTTTCCATAAATAATTATTTTCCACTGTCCCCACCTCCTCCTCGCTCAACCCATACAGCCAATACACCAGCTTATTTATTTTATTATCGGTGTATTGTATTCTTGCTTTTAATTTCTTATCCCAAAATACTCATCTCGCAAGGCCCGCTACCGGCCGCAGAAGATGCTACAGCAACATTACAGGCTGATGAAAATATTCTTTTTACATGGGCAGATAACAGCACTACGGGTATCGCCCAGCCTTGTGATAAAGTGATACTCGTTGCTTATTTCCCGGAGGGCGGCAATATTATATATTCGCTTAACGCGGGTGTACGTTCGGGCTGCCATGCCTTGCTGGTGAGCAATGATCCTAAAGGATACACAGCAGAAACATGGATCGGCTTTATAAGCGATGATGAAAAAGATGCCTCAAACAGCGTCTATGCAGGAAAGTTATAGACCTGCATTGTAAGTGTTTTCTCTTTACGCCTTGGTTGATGTCTCCGGAAATATTTTATGTTTCTACCCGTGCTTTACGACAACCGACCGGTGCGGTGAAAACTTAAATAGCAAAAAAAACCTCCGCATCTAAACAGAGGTTTATAAAAATTAAATTGGAAAAACTTATTGGTGCCCAAGTAATTTATACATTTCATCCAGCTTAGGAGAAAGTATTATCTCTGTTCTGCGATTTTGCGATCTTCCTTCCGGAGTAGTATTTGTGTCAATGGGATCGTAATAACTATGCCCTGATGCGATAACT
>JBBPZF010000624.1:0-3496 GCA_038199105.1 Chitinophagales bacterium
AGGCTGCTACCAACAATAACAAAGTGGATTTTGGCTGATGAAAATTTGTGATCAAACCTCTTGTTAGTTTGAATTGATATCCTGGCGCAATTATTATTTGTGTTTGAATAAAAAGCCTGTTGGTATTTTTTGCTTTTAGAAATTGCAGTAAAGAAGTAAGTGCTTCTTTCGGAGAAGAAATATTATTTGAAAATCTATCTTCATACACTTCCCATTGCTTTATTCCGATGTTTGCCATAGTTGTAGCGGGATCAAGCCTTGCTTTTACACCCATCCAATAAAGGCTTTCAACAGTTCTTGCAGAAGTGGTCCCTACACAAATAATTTCTCCTTCTTCAATATTATTGATCAACTGTTCAATAAATTGTGTTGATACATCAATCCACTCAGCATGCATTATATGCCCTTCCATAGTCACAGATTTCACAGGTTTAAAAGTTCCTGCACCTACATGAAGCGTCACAAATCCTGTTTCAATATTTTTTTCTTTTAAGGAAGAAAATATGCCGGGCGTAAAATGCAAACCTGCGGTTGGCGCTGCTACCGAGCCTTCAAATTTTGAATAAACGGTCTGGTATCTTTCAGCATCCATCTCTTCTGCTTTTCTTTTTATGTAAGGAGGCAGAGGCGTATCGCCGGCATGTTCCATTATTTCTGCGAATGAATAATCGCCCGGGTGCCAGCTTAATTCTACTACATAAGCATCGCTGAGTTTTTCTACGAGATACGCCTGCAGTTTTATTTCTTTATCATCAATGATAATATTTTTTTCAAGAAATTTTTCCTTCCATTTGCTGGCACCACCAATCATGCACTTCCATTTTATCTTTTCTTTTTTCTGAAGAACAACAGCATAATCATTTATCTCTTCATAAGGTTCCAGGCAAAAAATTTCAATCACAGCGCCCGAAGGTTTTTGAAAAAGCAACCTTGCTTTTATTACTTTGGTGTCATTAAAAACCAGGAAAGATTTTTCGGGTAAATAGTCAGCGATGTTTTTATAAACGTCTTCCTCTATTTTTTCATTTTTGTAAATAAGGAGTTTGGATTCGTCTCTTTTTTCTAAAGGATAAGCAGCAATTTTTTCTTCGGGAAGCGTGTAGTCAAACTCTGTTATGGAAAGGTTTTTCGGATGCATAATTAAGATGGCTTAAAGGCAGTATTCAACGAATTTTTCAAGATGCCAAAAGTAAACCTAAAGAAAAGTATGTTCATCTTTTGTGCTGGCATGCATATTGGCTATAGCTGCAAGTTGTGAATTCACGTTAATGGCAAGAAGTCTTAAACCGAATAGAAGATTAATTCGTGATGTAATTTATTTATTTCATTCATTACTTAACTTAATTACAAATATCCCGGATGACGAAATATCATTCGGTTCCATACCAGATAAATCAATGAACGTATTTTTGCCCTGCTGCTTCCATGGCAAAGATTTACCCGTGCCTAATATAATAGCTTTGGAAGCTACAGCAACTGTGATATTCTTTAATAAAAGATGGGAACGATAAGAGGGAACAATGCAATAAATATCCTTTTCCTTCTGCGTAAAGAAGCATTCTATATGCGCCGTATCTTTTCGCGAAGTTACCATTTTCGCAGCGCTGTAATCGGCCATAAAACTTTTGTCACTCTTAGAAATACGTATGCCATCGCTCCATTGCGCAGGATTTTTCCAGGCCTCAGTTCCATAGATCGCCTCTCCATTTATCTTCAACCAATCTCCCATGTCAATAAGGCGTTGCTGCATGATCACAGGGATTCTCCCATCGGCAGTAGGCCCAATATCCAACAATAAATTTCCACCCCTTGAAACAATGTCACAAAGCATTAAGATAAGATCGTGACTGGTTTTATAATCATCCAATTTTTCGTTGCGGTTATATCCGTAAGAATGGCCAATACCCTGGCTTTCTTCCCATACCACATTAGCATCCATACCACTACCATATTCCGAGGTGGTATAAGTAGCAGTATGTTTGCCGCGGGTATTATTGCCCCAGCGATCGTCCACCACTACATCTTTAGCAACAGGTGATTCATTAAAAAGCCAAGCAAGCAATTCAGGGCTGCGCCATGCAGTATCGGATAATTCCCATTCCCCGTCAGAGAAAATGATAGCAGGTTTATATTTTGTTACCAGGTCTTTAAATTGCGGAAACATGTGATCTGTAACAAATCGTTTTTTATCCGTTTGCCATAAGGGATTGAACCATTCGTACAAAGAATAATAATAACCCATCTTTAATCCCTTAGCACGCACTGCATTGGTAAGATCGCCGAGTAGATCCCGGTTAGGCGTTCCCGTTACAGCATTCCAAGGCCGGCCCCAGTCACGATCTGCTTCTGCACTATTCCAAAGGCAGTAGCCTTCGTGATGCTTTGAAGTAAGCACTATATATTTTGCTCCCGACCTTTTAAATACATCGGCCCATTGTGCTGGGTCAAACATTTCAGCCTTAAACATAGGCTCAAACTGTGCATAAGAAAAATTACTTCCATAATTTTTGTCGTGGAATGTAATGAAATCCTTTTGCTTCTCTTTCAACCGGTACCAATACCATTCAGCATAACTGTAGCCACTATTAGGAATCACTGGCGCATAAGACGGCACCGCATAAAGACCCCAATGAATGAAAATCCCAAACTTGTCCTGGTGAAACCATGCAGGCATTTTTCTTTGATCAAGCGATTGCCAGTTAGGTTCATAATGTTGCTGGGCAGTAGAAAAATAATAAAGAGGAATACATAATAAAACGGTAGTGATTTTTCTCATACACTCAAAATTTTACACTTTATTCAACTTAATCTCCTCAACAATTCCCGGATCCAGTAACGTTGATGTATCTCCTAAATTCTCCGTTTCCCCCTCTGCGATTTTGCGCAGAATCCGACGCATAATTTTTCCGCTTCTTGTTTTTGGAAGTCCGGTTACAAACTGAATTTTATCCGGCTTGGCAATAGGTCCTATAATTCTTGCTACCGTTTCAAGAATATCATTCTTTGCACGGTCGTCTTCGTGTGTCCTTTTTTCAGTAATAACAAAAGCATAAATACCCTGCCCTTTAATATTGTGCGGATAGCCAACCACAGCGCTTTCTATCACATTTGTATGCATGTTAATTGCATTCTCCACCTCTGCAGTTCCAATGCGGTGGCCGCTTACATTCAGCACATCATCTACACGTCCGGTGATCCGGTAATTTCCTTCTTTATCTTTCAAAGCGCCATCGCCGGTGAAATATAGATTTTCATAAGTAGCAAAGTAGTTTGTGCGGCATCGTTCATGATCACCCCAAGTAGTCCGCAGTATGCCAGGCCATGGCGCTTTAATACACAGATTGCCTTTCAGCAAACCATGTTCATCAGGTTCGGTTATTTCCTTACCGCGATCATCTACCAGTACCGGTTGTACGCCGGGCATTGGCAGTGTTGCCCAACCCGGTTTTGCAGGAGTTACACCCGCAATATTTGAAATTAAAACCCCACTTGTTTC
>JBBPZF010000625.1:0-3754 GCA_038199105.1 Chitinophagales bacterium
TCTTCCTGCGGCATTTACGCGTGGTGCAATTACAAAAACGACATTGTTTATTGTAAATTTCTTTTTAATTCCACTTAGCTCCATAAGGGCTTTCATACCGGGCAGTGGGTTGCTGTTGAGCTTCTGCAAACCAAAGTATGCCAACACCCTGTTTTCACCATTTATAGGAACTATATCTGCGCCTATTGCCGTCACAACAAGATCAAGATAACAAGTGTATTCATTTTCGGTTAGGCCTAACCGTTGTGAAAGCGCCATAATTAATTTGAATCCTACGCCACAGCCGCATAATTCTTTGTAAGGATAATTGCAGTCTTTTTGCTTAGGGTTTAAAATAGCAACCGCAGGAGGAAGTACATCATCGGGCATGTGATGATCGCATACAATAAAGTCAAGGTCAAGCGATCTTGCATAACCAATCAAGTCAATAGATTTAATTCCGCAATCCAGCGAAATGATCAATTCAAAATCATTTTCCTTTGCAAAATCAATCCCCATTTTACTTACGCCATATCCTTCGCGGTAGCGATGCGGAATGTAAAAAGCTATATTTTCTTCAACATATATTTTTTTTAAAAAACGATACATACAGGCTACCGACGTAGTACCATCAACATCGTAATCACCAAAAACGAGAATTTTCTTTTGCCGCTTTATTGCCGATAAAATACACACCACAGCTTTTTCCATATCCTTCATCAGGAAAGGATCGTGAAGGTGAAATAGCTGTGGGCGAAAAAAGTCTTTCGCCTTATCAAAAGTGTCAACGCCTCTTTGAACCAGTATTTTGCATAACGAATAACTTATTTTCAATGTTTGCTGCAGATCAGCAATTTTATTTTCATCCCCGCTTAATATTTTCCATCTTTTTTCCATAAGCATAGTAAGTAGTCAATTGGCGTTAATTTATTTGTCAAAAAGAAACACTTTTAAAATAAATTTGAAGATCATCAAATCATCTCAGAGAAGATTAATATTTTCTATCGGTGGTGTACAATACCAGGTCTTCCAATCCCTTTCTAATGTCACTGTCCGGAAATTCGAATAAGATAGTCAGTGCTTCATCCCGGTATTCGGTCATCTTTTTACTAGCGTATTTTATGCCCCCTGCTTCGGTAACTTTTTCTAAAACATATTTTATTTTAGAAGGGTTTTTGTTCTCATTTTTCAGGATGTAAATGATCTTGCTTTTTTCAGCCGATGCTATATTGTTTAGCGTATAGATTAAAGGAAGCGTAAGTTTCTTTTCTTTTAAATCATTGCCGGTAGGTTTACCCACATCATCTGTTCCATAGTCAAAAAGATCATCTTTTATCTGGAATGCCATGCCTGCTTTTTCGCCGAAAATTTTCATCTTTTGCATAATCGCTTCATTTTTGCTGGTACTCCAGGCACCAACGGCACAAGCAGATGACAATAAAGAAGCGGTCTTACCTTTTATGATTTCAAAATATATTTCTTCTTTTAGGTTCAGCTTACGGGCTTTTTCTATTTGCAATAGTTCACCCTCGCTCATTTGCTTAACTGCCTCCGACAAGATATGTAAGTGTTTAAAATCTTCGGCCTCTGTTGAGAGTAGCAGCCCTTTTGACAGCAAATAATCACCGACCAGAACTGCAATTTTATTTTTCCATAATGCATTTATCGAAAAAAAACCACGCCTTTCCAATGATTCATCCACTACATCATCGTGAACCAAAGTCGCGGTATGTAATAACTCAACTAAAGCTGCCGCCCTGTAGGTAGATTCATTTACTGGCCCGTGGAGCTTAGCACTCAGGAACACGAACATCGGCCTTAATTGCTTTCCCTTTCTTTTAATAATGTATTTCATTATCCTATCTAATAAGGGGGTATTGCTTTTTACTGATTGCGTAAATTTCTTCTCAAATATCAGTAATTCATCCGCTATAAGTTCCCTGGAAAACTTCATTGACATAAGAGGCAATATAGTGCAGAATGAACAAATAAATACTTATTAGAAAAATCCGGCCTGGTCCTGAAAATTAAAAATCCATTAATATTATAAGATAAATTGGCATGAAAACAAAACTTTTATCTTAAGCAGCAAATAAGCCGGAATAATAGTCATAGGTTTACAAAATTGTAAGGATATATAAATCGTTCAAAATCTAATTATTTGCTAAAAAAATTTGGTATTTGACATCGGTTTAATATTTTTGCAGCACTAACCCCTTTATTTAGAAATCATTAATCAAAAAGTTATGGCAAGCAAAAAGTACAAATTAATATTATTGGGATTTTTTTCCCTCCTAACGTTTGGCGTTTTCGCCCAGGATACGGGTGTATACAATATTTATGATTCAAGTGTAATTTCCTCCAAAGGAATGGCACAACAAAATGAATTTATGAATAACACCTACGACTTTCCGGCAAAACCAAGAAGTGAATTTGAATTTGGAATTTCGGCTGGAATGTTTTCATTAAGCAGCGATATTTCTGCAAAATTACCAACTATTGGTTTTTCTGCTCACGTTCGCAAAGCTTTGGGGTATATTTTTTCTTTAAGACTACAATACGTATATGGTGTTGCTAAGGGATTAAACTGGAAACCATCCTACGGGTATAAAAATAACCCTGCATGGGCTTCTTTTAATTCTTCAACTCTGCAGCCGGTATATTACAACTATCGCAGTCATGTTCAAGACCTGGGCCTACAGGGAATTTTTACATTGAACAACATTCGCTTTCATAAGCAAAAAACAGGCATGGTGCTTTATGGTGGTATAGGTATTGGTGCTACTATATATGACACAAAAGTTCAGGTGCCGACAAGCTTCAGCACAGTTACCAGTGCCGGTACTGGCTATAAGGACAGGAAAGCTATCCGGGACGCCTTGAAAACTTTACTTAAGGATGTTCCTTATACTGACGCAGAAAACAACAAGGCAAATTCAAAAGATGTATTTGGGCAAACATTAAAGCCATCCGGAACGTTACTTGGTGGTATTGCATTCAAATTAGGCAAGCGTGTTAATCTTGCTTTGGAAGATAGATTTACTTTTGTAAAAGATGATTTGCTTGATGGACAACAATGGCAGGAGCATCCTGTTACAGACCCTGTCCAAACACGTGATTTTGACAGCTATAATTACGCATCTGTTGGCTTAAACTTTAATCTTGGTTCAAAATCTGTTGAGCCTCTTTGGTGGATCAATCCGCTTGATTATGCTTATAGCGAGATAAATAATCCTAAACACATGAAATTGCCTAAGCCGGTATTTGATGATGCTGATGGCGATGGCGTTGTTGATCAACTTGACAGGGAGCCTAATACTCCAGCTGGTTGCCCTGTTGATACGCATGGAGTTTCAAAAGATACTGATGGTGACGGTGTTCCTGACTGTAAGGATAAGCAATTGATTACACCTACAGAGTGCCAGCCGGTAGATGCTGACGGCGTTGGTAAATGCCCTGACCCTGAATGTTGTAAGAATATGGTGATGGCAGATAGTAATAAATGTCATATTGGTGATTTACCAAGTGTATCTTTCCGTGGAAACAATGGTAACTTAAGCAGCGATGCTAAAGCGATGCTTGCAACTGTAGCTTCCAAATTAAAAAATAACGCTGATTGTGGTATTACAATAACAGGATATCCTGCCGCATCCAAAGCTTCACAGGCTTTATGTAACAAAAGAACTGCTGCGATCAAAGCTTATTTAACAGAGACCGAAGGAATAGGTGGTGATAGAATTGATACCAATTGCGAAGTTGGTGGCGGTGATTCTAA
>JBBPZF010000626.1:0-2313 GCA_038199105.1 Chitinophagales bacterium
GTGCCTGTCAGTATAGTGGGCATGTATCTTCTGCTGAATGTCTGCTTCCACACAACTAAGATCAAATGGCGGCAGGTACTCTCCGTCAGGCAGAGCTTCCAGCCCATCTTTATCACCGCAAATGCCCGAGAACTTTTCTACATGAGAATACCATGGAGCTATATCATTGTACCTGATCGGCCAGTCAGTGGCATAACCATAACGCTTAGGGGCAGAGAATTCAAAGTCGCTCCAGCGCTGACAGGCACGGCCCCACATAATAGATTTGCCACCCACCTGGTAGCCGCGTATCCAGTCAAAAGGTTTTTCCTGTACGTAAGGATGCTCTTTATCTTTTACAAAAAAATGATGCGTATCCTCGCCATACGCATAGCACTTGCTTATAACAGGGTTTTCTTTTAACGCCTCCAGCGGTTCCTGCATACGGTGAGGAAATTCCCACGGGCCCATTGTGGCAGTAGGGTAATCTTTTATATGCTCAATATTACGGCCGCGTTCAAGCACCAGTGTCTTTACACCAAGGTCGCATAACTCTTTAGCAGCCCAGCCACCGCTTATGCCCGAGCCGATCACGATCGCATCGTATGTGTTATCTTCAACTTCTTTTCCCATTTTTGATAGTTATTATTCTTCTTAGGTAACACCGGCATTTGCGGCTACCTATAACCGTTAGTATCCCCAGCCTTTCATAATTTTCAAATCTTCCGCTGCACAATCAAGCGGGGTTTTACCCTGGTAAGATTCCTGCTCAATTATAAAATCGGTCGTGCCGGAGTTCATAGCAAAATCCACAACCTCTTTTACATTTACCACCCCTGTGCCTAAAACAGCGCTTTCATACACTGAATCATTTTGGCCGCCTGGTGTCTTCTTTATTTCATCTTTCACATGCATTAACGTAAACCTGCCGGGGTAGCGCTTTAGATAATACATAGGCCTGCCACCGGGCTCGTACATGTTACCAATATCAATTTGCTGGGCAACTATTTTTTGATCGGTTAATGTGAGAACAAGGTCATAGAGCACTGTATTGTCAAGCTTGTGGTTGAACTCATAACTTTCATTGTGGTAGGCGAAAGTAATTCCCGATTTTTTGCAAAGCTCGCCGGTTTTATTAAACAAGTCCATGTACCATTTAAAATCATCCATGTTTGTGCAAAGGCTTTCATCAAGGCCCGGGCTTATTACATATTTCATCCCTACCGCAGCAGCATCTTCTATGGTATATTTCCAGGCATCGGTAAAATCATTTTTGCTTTTGTCCCATTGTTTTGCTCCCAGGAAACTATGGCCGCTTAGCATGGCTATGCCGGTATCATCAAGAAATGCTTTGGTATCTTCTACAGAGTAACCATAAAACATCCTGTTATCATAGCCAGCATGCTCCACATGAGTGTAGCCCATGTCTTTCAATTTTTCTATAGTTCCTGCAGGATCCTTTTCCATATCATCTCTTACTGTATAAAGCTGTATGCCCAAAATGTGCTCTTTCATTCTGCCTGCAGATAAAACAAAAGAAGGAAGAATAGCAGTTCCGGCTAGTGCGTCAGATCTGTTGATTATTAATTTGCGACGGGATGTATTCATAACAAGCATGTTGATTAAGTGAGATGCTAAAGTAGGCAATAGTTGATTGTTTCACAGCGCTTTTTTAACAGGCAGTCTTCCATTTTGTGCCCCTTGCAAGTGGCCTGTTATCTTGATAATACTGGTGTGTAAATATGCTTCTTCGCCCCGTTAAGAACGGCCAAACGCCTCAACCAAAAGCCTTCCCAACATTTTTATTCCATTCTAATTCGTCTTTGCGGATTACCCTCATGGCGCCATGAATTAAATGATACTTCCGGTCCCGGGATTTGGGAGCAATCTCCTTGCACACTAGTGGCGCAAGCATCCGCTTGTGCCTGAATTGAAAAGATGCTTCCATTACCGCTGTAAATAGAACATGGCTGGTTTTGGAACCAAGTCGGAAGATTGGAAGTATAGCAAGCCAGAGATTTCTGCCGGATGACAGGATTGGTTGAATTATGCTATAGTTAGTATTATATGGCACAAGCGGACGCTTGCGCCAACAGCGGGGACAATAAGCTAAAAGACAGTAAGCAAAAAATAACCCCGGCAATAACCAGGGTTACACAAGATAAACATCCGTCGACGTATCGCCGTATGCCTTCTTTGGCTTGATCAAAATTATTAAAAAAACTGCAATTTTATTTGGTTTTTCTGACAGTACCTTGCGCCAAGAAATTGTTTCATTTTCGCATGCTTATTTTTTTATCAGTGAATGTTTATGAAAATAATAATCCCGCTGAA
>JBBPZF010000627.1:0-2388 GCA_038199105.1 Chitinophagales bacterium
ATCTTCCTTATAAAAACAAATGCAAAGGTTGATGAAGGTGTCTTTACGCATTCTTCAACCGCGGGGCCAATGGCGCCGGCTATGCAGGCTACGATACCTGGTATTGCAAATACATGTCGCACTACCGAAAACGGGACTTCATTTTTGTTTACCATTGGTGATAAGTCGGTGAATGCTTCAGGTGAATATGTAGAGCCTTCTTTTTTCAATCTGTTTACTTTGCCCTTTATAAAAGGCAATGCCAGCAGTGCTTTCGCGCAATTACATTCTATTGTAATCACGCAAAAAACAGCAAAGAAATTTTTTGGTGATGAAAGAAATATCCTTGGCAGAATAGTTCGCTTAGACAACAAACAGGATTATGTTGTGAGCGGAATTTTGCAAGATCTGCCTGAAAATTCTACTATCCAGTTTGAATGGCTGGCTCCTTTTAAAGTTTGGTATGATGCTAACCCGAGGGCAGCAACATGGTTTAATTTTGGCTTGACTACGTATGTTGAATTGCAGCCCGGTGTTGGCGCGGCGTCCATTAACAAGCGCTTACTAAATCCTTATTATGATTTTACGACACAAAAAAACGAGAAGGATAAATCATCCGTGCATGTGTTTTTATTTGGCATGAGTAACTGGCATTTACGTAATGACTTTGATAATGGAAAGCCAACCGGCAGCGGGCAAATCATATATGTCCACTTATTCAGCATTATTGCATGGATTATTTTACTTATTGCGTGTATCAACTTTATGAACCTCGCCACAGCAGGCAGCGAGAAGCGTGCAAAAGAAATTGGCGTAAGAAAAGTATTAGGTTCAGGAAAGAAAAGCCTGGTTGTTCAGTTCATCGGCGAAGCCATGTTTATGGCTCTGCTGGCAGCCGTTGTTGCGGTTGTTATTATGTCGTTGGCGCTGCCGGCATTCAATACTTTGGTGCAAAAAAATCTTTCTTTAGGATTCAACAATCCGTATCATGTAATTGCGTTGTTGCTACTCAGCATAATTTGTGGGCTTGTTGCGGGAAGTTATCCTGCATTGTATTTATCGTCGTTCAATCCCATATTTGTTTTAAAAGGAATAAAATTAAAAACCGGGAGCGCACCTGTTATTAGAAAAGGTTTAGTAGTTGTACAGTTTGCCGTTTCAATTGTTCTCATCATCAGCACCATCATTATCTACCAGCAGATACAGCATGTAAAAAGCAGGGATATTGGTTATAACAAAAACAACCTTATGCAAATATCCGCACAGGGAAATATTGTAAAAGATTTCCTTCAATAAAACAGGATTTAATAAATACAGGTGTTGTAAAAAGCGCAGCCCTGGCAGATCATACAACTATCGGCGGCGGCAATAATACCACCAATATTTCGTGGCAGGGGAAAGATCCTAACAGCAATATTGTAATTTCTCAACGCCTGGTAAGCAATGAATTTATATCCACTACAGGCATGCAGATCATCGGGGGCAGAGATTTTCAGCCTGCCGATGTTGTTGAGTTTGGAGACGATCACATGCCAAAAGATTCAACGCAGCCTATGAATGTTATTATCACCGAATCAATGGAAAGACTAATGGGTAAAGGAAGCGCAATCGGAAAAACACTGCAGCATCAATATGATAAGGGATCTTTTGAAATGCATGTTACCGGTGTAATAAAAGACTATGTGTATGGCGATATGTATGGACAATCAGCCCCGGTAATTTTTTATGATATACCTGCGGCTGCATCTTTACTGTATATAAAAATAGCGCCGCAAAGTAACATCGAAAATGCGTTGGCAAAAATAACTGCTGTAGTGAAAAAAGATAACCCCGCATATCCTTTAGAATACAAATTCGTAGATGACGAGTTCAATCAAATGTTTTTAAGCGAAACGTTGATCAGCAAACTATCCCGGGTATTTGCATCGCTGGCAATCATCATATCATGTATGGGTTTATTTGGTTTGGCCGCATACACAGCGGAACGCAGAACAAAGGAAATCGGCATAAGAAAAGTATTAGGTGCAAGCGTTTCCGGCGTTGCCGCATTGTTATCAAAAAATTTTTTGCAGCTTGTTGCACTTTCTTGTATCGTAGCATTTCCCCTCGCATGGTGGGCAATGCATAGTTGGCTGCAAAACTATAAATATAGAATTGAAATTAACTGGTGGATATTTATTGTTGCGGGTTTAATGGCATTATTGATTGCATTAATTACCATCAGCTTCCAGGCAATAAAGGCAGCGATAGCAAATCCGATTAAAAGTTTAAGAACGGAGTAAAAAATAAAACCATGTTTAAAAATTATTTCAAGATCGCATGGCGTTCTTTCATAAAAGATAAAATATATGCAAGTATCAATTTAACTGGCCTTGCAATAGCATTGGCTGGTGTTTTAATGATTGCTGC
>JBBPZF010000628.1:0-8807 GCA_038199105.1 Chitinophagales bacterium
CAATAATAAAAAAGAGGATAGAGTAGTCCAACACCTTTGTGAAAAATTAAACGAGACAGAAACAGAATACCCCGGAACAGATTTAAGAATTATCTACAAACTGGTATCATCCTAAATGCCGGTGAGGTCAGGGGTTCTGAACCTGGGTATTCTTGCAATAAAGGGTTTAAATTTTAATGGTAAAAAAATAAAAGGTGGAAATCAATTAACACTGGACATTATTAAAGGCCGGGAAATAAACAAAGCGATAATATGGAGAAGTGAAGATGGAATAAATTTTTCGCGCCTTGGTCAAATGGTGGTTAATGCTACTTCAGGCCAGCATGTTTCTTATGCATTTACTGATAATAGTATTTCATCCCTTGCTTTTTTTTACAAAGCAGAAGTGGGGCTGTCGAATGGTAATAGTGAGTTGACAAAAATTGTAAAAATTGACGGGCTGAAACAAATGGATTTATCGCTAAATCCTAACCCTGCCAGTGGCCTTCTAAACGTTAGTTTCGACAATATTCACGAAGAACCAGTCGTTATTCATATTCTTAATTCAGCAGGTATAATTGTCTTAAACGCATCAACAAAAAATAATTATTTACAACTGAATTCGGAAACATTTTCTAACGGCTTATACGAGGTGCAGTTATTTAAGAATAATGAATTGCTTCAAAATAAGAAATTAGTAGTTCAGCACTAATAAAGGAGAAGATGACATTATGATCCAAAGCTATTAATATGAAATCATTCTTACTTTTCACATTAGTAATGCTTACATCCTGTTGTGCGATGGTATTTGCACAAACAGCTACTTTCAGTTTACCTGTTAGCATAGGCAGGAACAAATGTGGTAGTGGCGTTGATTCTCTGTATTATTATAATTACAGTTCATCAAAATTATCCAACTCTTCATCTCCTAAAGGTTGTCTGCCGTCGTTAAAACCGAAAGCTTTTTCAATAAATGCCGCAGGTATATCATTCAATCCTGCCGATGGATTTTTCTATTATCAACTAGTAGATTTTAGCAGTAATCCCTGGAAAACATATATATGGCGATGGAGCCCGTACTCCTGCCCGTCAACGCCTTTGGATACCTTACGCACATTTAATTCAGGGGTAATAGGAATTACTTTTGACGCCAGCGGCAAGGCGTGGCAAATGGATTTTTCTCCGGGGATTAATCCGCTAACGGGTTCACTGCAGGCTTACTTAAGTTCAGTAGATTTTAATACCGGTGTATTAGGGCAAAAAGATACGATGGATCTAACGGGCGGGGCAAAGTTATATACGGCTAATTCCGGTGATATTACAATGACACCATCAGGGCAAATGTATTTTGTAATTGATGATAAACTTTTTACGCCCGATTATAAAAGTTATGGCAGCGCCGGCCACCACATTACCTGTACGTATATTGACACCATAAGGAAGCCTGCGGGAGCTTCAGATTTGGTTGGCCTTGCATACGCTGACGGCGATTTGATATCCAGTTATTCAGTAGGTTGCCACTATTCAAAACTCGACCCGATAACAGGAGATTCAGCAAATGTTACTTATAATTTTGCCAGCGGCAAAGGCATTTATGCAGTGGATATGACGCAGATTAATTCAGGCATAGGAGCGGCAAAACAATTGGTGTCTGTTACTGCTACCGGCACGCCAAAGCAATACGATGTGGTATATGATGTTTATATAAAAAATTACGGTAATGTTCCTCTTACTACTGTGCAGCTTACCGATGATCTTACTTCGATAAACGGCGCTGGAAATTTATCGAATGTGACAGCAAGCCTGGTAAGTAATCCGGCCGGTGTTACATTAAATCCATCGTTCAACGGAAGTAGTAATATCAACCTGTTGGCTGCCGGGCAAACTGTTCCCAACTTTCCCGTCGCTAACAATAATTTTACGGTTCGTATTTCCTGTAGATTGTCTAACATCCAACCGGGAATTATCTATAATAATAGCGCCATAGCAACCGGCAATGGTTTTAATAATATAGCATTAAAAGATTCTTCGACTAATGGACCAACACCCGATCTTAATCAAAATGATAAGCCAGAAGATATTGGGGAAGGCCAGCCAACGCCGTTCCTGATTTCGATTACACCATTTACTCCTCCGTGCGCAGCCATAAATTCTATACTTTATTCTGAAGATTTTGGCACGGGTACCGGCTTGTCATCAACCTTTGCAGGTCCGGGTATTACCACTTATACCGGCACGGCAACCGCGCCGGTTCCTATTAATAAATTTACCATTACCAATAATACACAAAATGGAGACGCTTCTAATTGGATAAACCTTACAGATCATACAGGCGGAGCGAACGGAAGAATGATGGTAATAAATGCAGATGCTACTGCCGGGGTAATTTATAGCGGCACACTGCCTGTTATATGCCCGGGCCAGCAATATTCCCTTTCTTTTTGGGCTGCTTTTATTGGTAATTCAAGTTATCAAACCTTATGTAATGGGTTCGGCGGATTTAAATATCCTAAACTCCTTATTAGAGTAAGGGATCAATTCACCGGCCTCGTGATTACTCAATATACTACAGCCGACATCACCAATACATCGTGGGGTCTTTTAGGAATTAAGTGGGTAATGCCTCCGGGATATTCCAATGTCATTTTTGAAATAATAAATGCCGGGCCGGGTGGATGCGGTAACGATCTCGCGATTGACGATGTACGGTTTGGCCTTTGTGATCCTTTGCCGGCAGCGATTGTAAATCCCATTACTGCCGGTTGTATAGGAAGTGCAACAGTTTTTTCAGGAAATTTATCTGATACTTTGGTAGTGCCCGGTGCCAAAGATTACCAGTGGCAAATAAGCAGCAACAATACTACCTGGACTGACATTGCAGGAGCAACTTCCGGGACTTATACTATCAATCCCGTAACTAACTCAGATGCGGGCAAATATTACCATTTAATAGTTGCGGCCCAGGGCAATATTGGTTCGGCGGCATGCAGATATACATCACCAGGCTTATTACTTACGGCAAAATCTTCTTCAGTTGCGCCTACTTCTATAAATAGGAGCCAGGCCGCTACCTGCCCGGGATACCCTGTTGACCTGACTGTTGTGGGAGGTTCACTAGGTACAAATGCAGTCTGGAAGTGGTATACAGGCGGCTGCGGAACAACTTTAATCGGCAACGGCACAACAATCACCGTTACTCCTTCCGTTACTACTGCCTACTATGCAAGGGCTGAAGGTGATTGTAACAATACGGTGTGCGCATCAGTTACTGTTTTTGTATCATGTAGCGTGTTGCCAATTGGCTCAATTGATTTTAAAGGTTTATATAAAAGCAGCAGCGAAGCTCAATTGAACTGGCATGTTATTTTGCCAAATGATGTGGATAGGTTTGAAATCTATCGTAGTACGGATAATCAATCTTACAGCCTTGCAGGTACTGTCCACGTTTTGGTTCAATCAAAAGAGCTTCAAACATTTTCTATGTCGGACGATATCAGTGCGCTGATGTCTAATGTAATATATTATCGGTTACATATTATTGGTAAAAACGGGGAACAAACCACGGGCAATGTAATCGCGTTAAAACCAAATCATGTACGATCGTTTGTAACGCTGATGCCAAACCCGGCAACCGAAAGTACTTCTGTGAGAATTCAATCAGAAAGAGAAAACGAGGCAGTGATAAAGCTGATAGATAATACAGGAAGAATCATTTTTACAGGAAGTGAGAAATTATCACGGGGAAATAATTTTATACAACTAAATAATCTTACAAGATTTGGCGGTGGTATATACAATGTACAGGTGTTGCTTGATGATGAAATTATAAACAGTAAGTTGGCTATTATCAGGTAAAAATATTTTCGTTTAAATGCACAATGCTTTCTCAGAATGACAGGCATTTTTTTATTAAAAAGCTATGGTAAACTTATCGCTAATTTGCAGCCTGCATGTACACACTAAAAAAATCACTGGGACAACATTTTTTAAAAGATGAGAAAATTGTTGAAAAAATTATAGCGGCATTAAAACAGCACCCGGTAAGCAATTTGCTGGAAGTTGGTCCTGGCGCAGGTGCGCTTACAAAGCACCTTATTAAAATACCTGGAATTGATTTTAAAGCGGTAGAGCTTGACAAGGAAAAAATAGATTTCCTGCTCCAGCACTATCCCTCTTTACAAGGCAAGTTGATAAATGAAAGTTTTCTTGAAATCGAGAAGCCGTTTGATGATCCCTTTACCGTAATTGGTAATTTTCCTTATAATATTTCTACCCAAATTTTATTCAAAGTATTGGAGTGGAAAGGCGCTGTCCCCATTGTGATCGGTATGTTTCAAAAGGAAGTGGCAGAAAGAGCGGCGGCTAAAGAAGGCAGTAAAATTTATGGTGTATTAAGCGTGCTTCTTCAATACTATTATACAGTAGAATATTTATTTTCCGTAGGCAACGAATGTTTTACTCCGCAGCCTCAAGTACAAAGTGGGGTGATAAGGTTAACAGCAAATGATAATTATTTACCTGTAAAAAGTGAAAGAGCATTTTGGATATTAGTAAAAACTGCGTTTAACCAACGTCGTAAGATGCTTCGGAACGGGGTAAAAAGTTTGTTTACAAGTGAAGTTCTTGCTGATGAATTGTTTAACCGCAGGGCAGAAACATTAAGTGTAAAAGAATTTGCAGCGCTTACATTTAAGATGAGTTGATAATTTATTCATGAAATTATTTTTTCCTATTTTCCTGGTTAGCTGTTGTACACTGTCCTGCTACACTCCACGATATGTATACAGCCCGCCAACACAAAACGTTCCCGGTTTGGATAAAAAAAATGATGTAGAACTCTCTGCCCATTATGGAACTTCCTTGGATTTATTTCATTCAAAAGGAAATTACAATCGAGGCATTGATCTGCATACAGCATGGGCTTTCAGCAATCATTTTGCAATAATGCTGAATCAAAATTTTCGTTGGGAGAGGAATAAGACAAATGATACTTATTTCCAGGATGACAGCTCTTCTTTAAAATATAGACGAAGCTTCACAGAAATAGGATTAGATTTTTTTACGCCGATGAAGGCAAATAAAAAAATGCAGTTCCAGGTTTTTACCGGCGCTGCTTTCGGATCTTCCAAAATTTTTGATGATTTTTTCTCAAACAATATTCTTTCAAAAAAATATTTTCAAAGCCGGGTTACGAAGCTGTATATCCAGCCGGCATTCGTTTTCAAGCCGGACCCTAATTTTAATGCTGCACTTTCCACGCGTTTTACAGAAGTTGTATTCTCGCATGTAGCTACCAATTACGATGCTGCAGAGCTTAATAATTATCTACTCGATAGCATTAACACTTCGCCTCTCTTTTTTTGGGAACCTGCGCTTACTTATACATTTGGATTTAAAAAAGTTCCGGTTAAATTTCGCATACAAGGCTCTATCTCCGTATTGCTAAATCATCGCTTCGTGGAGCACAGAAGTTCTAATATCGGTCTTGGCTTAGTGGCTGATATTATTCAAAAAAAGAGCAAAAAGAAGGAAGATCCTAAAAACTAACGGTCATTATTTTTTCCTGCCTTTAGTTGTAATTTTACCATCCTTTGATTGCATTATTAGAACCTTATCCGCAATATGTATGAGTGATAAAATAAATTCCACGGTACGAATTGTAACAGCCGCTTCTTTATTCGATGGGCATGACGCTGCCATTAATATCATGCGCCGCATTTTGCAAAGCAAAGGCGCTGAGATTATTCATCTCGGGCATAACAGGAGCGTACACGAAATTGTAGAATGTGCCATCGAAGAAGACGCCAACAGCATTGCTATTACCAGTTACCAGGGCGGCCATGTTGAATTTTTTAAATACATGAAAGACCTGTTAGACGAAAATGGCTGTGGCCATATAAAAATTTTTGGTGGCGGCGGCGGAACTATTCTACCCAAAGAAATTGAAGAATTACATGCTTATGGAATTACAAGAATTTACTCGCCAGATGATGGACGAACAATGGGATTGGAAGGAATGATAGAAGATGTAGTGGAGAAAAGCCGACCCTTAACTCACTCGAAGGAAGAAGAAAAAAAGACCATTAATCACAATGGAAATGGTATTAATGGAAAATATGCATTGGATGAGTGGAGAGACATTAAAAAGATAGCACGATCAATAACAAGTGCTGAGAATGGTGCGTCAATAACTGATTTGGAAACTAATGATAATGATGTTAAGGATTTGAAAGTTACTTCGCCGGTCCTTGGCATTACCGGCACTGGCGGCGCTGGTAAATCATCGGTAACAGATGAAATAGTTCGCCGTTTTTTAAATAGTTTTTCTGATAAAACAATTGCTGTTATTTCAGTAGATCCTTCAAAGAAGAAGACAGGAGGCGCTTTGCTTGGTGATCGTATACGCATGAATTCTATTCATCATCCGCGGGCTTACATGCGTTCTCTCGCCACACGTGATAGCGATAAAGCGCTGAGTAAATATGTGCAGGAGGCAATTGATATCTGCAAAGCCGCAGGGTACGATTTTATCATTCTTGAGAGCGCTGGCGTCGGGCAAGGAGATGCCTCTATACTCGATCATTGCGATATAAGTCTGTATGTGATGACGCCTGAATATGGCGCGGCATCGCAACTTGAGAAGATTAATATGCTCGACTATGCAGATATAATTTGCATAAATAAATTCGATAAGGCAGGAGCCCGCGATGCACTTCATGATGTAAAAAAACAGTATAAACGCAATCACGCTTTATGGGATGCTAAGGATGATGAGCTACCTGTGATTGGTACCACAGCTTCTCTATTCAATGATGCAGGAATTAATACTTTATTTGAAAAACTGGTCAAAATTCTTACGGAAAAAACCAGTGTAACCTTCGGCGAAATAAAATTACCTGAGTCAGGATCTCACCTTAATTCAACATCTGTTATACCGCCAAAACGCGTTCGTTACCTCGCTGAGATAGCAGATGAAATTTCGAAATACAACAGCAATGCCATTGAACAAGCTGAGATTGCTTCACAACTATACCAGGTGATTGGCGCCTCCACAGTTTTAAAAGGCAGTTATTTTGAAGAAGGGAAAAACGAGGCGTCAATTGAAACAATGGAAGCTGTTGCCTTATCTCTGAATAAAAAATTATTGCCGCAATCAAAACAACTTATTGATGAGTGGGACAATCTTAAAAGCTCTTATAAAAAAGATTTCTTTGAATACAATGTAAGGGGAAAGGTAATTAGGCAACCTTTGTATTCTGAATTGCTATCGCACACTAAAATTCCAAAAATCGCTGTTCCTCGTTTTAAGGATTGGGGAGATATTCTGAGATGGAGATTGCAGGAAAATTTTCCCGGCCAGTTTCCCTATACTGCCGGCGTGTTCCCATTGAAAAGGGTTGAGGAAGATCCCACAAGAATGTTTGCGGGTGAGGGTAGCCCTGAAAGAACAAACCGTCGTTTTCATTATGTAAGCGTTGGCCAGCCGGCAAAGCGCCTCAGTACAGCATTTGACAGTGTTACCTTATACGGTGAAAACCCCTCTACCCGTCCGGATATTTATGGAAAAGTTGGTAACAGTGGAGTAAGTGTTGCCAGTGTTGATGACGCGAAAAAATTGTACAGCGGCTTCGATCTTTGCGATCCTAAAACGTCAGTGAGCATGACCATTAATGGCCCTGCCCCGATGTTGCTTGCGTTTTTTTTAAACGCCGCTATTGATCAGCAATGTGAGAAATATATAATTGAGAATAACTTACGGGAAAGCGTAAACGAAATTATTGAATCTAAATTCGGCCTGGAAAGCCTTCCAAAATATATGGGCGCGAATGGGGAACCCGTGCATCCGGAAAAGGGATCGATGAAAGGGCATTTGCCAAAAGGAAATGATGGCCTGGGATTGCGGCTGTTGGGATTGTCAGGAGAAGATGTGCTTGACAAAGAAATTTATGAAGAGATAAAAGCAAAAGCTTTGTCTTCAGTTCGTGGCACAGTTCAGGCAGATATTTTAAAGGAAGACCAGGCGCAGAATACCTGCATTTTCTCAACTGAATTTGCGCTAAAATTAATGGGAGATGTGCAGGAATATTTCATTGAGAAAAAAATCAGGAATTTTTATTCTGTTTCTATAAGCGGTTATCATATCGCTGAAGCGGGCGCCAATCCTGTTACACAGCTTGCCTTTACCTTATCTAACGGGTTTACTTATGTAGAATATTATCTCAGCAGGGGTATGAGTATAGATGATTTCGCCCCAAACCTTTCATTCTTTTTCAGCAATGGCATGGACCCGGAATATAGCGTGATCGGAAGAGTTGCACGCCGCATTTGGGCAAAGGCAATGAAATATAAATACAATGCCAACCCACGGTCGCAGATGTTGAAATATCATATTCAAACCAGTGGCAGAAGTTTGCATGCGCAGGAAATTGACTTCAATGATATAAGAACTACGCTGCAGGCATTGTATGCAATCTATGATAACTGCAACAGTCTTCATACAAATGCTTACGATGAGGCGATAACAACGCCGACAGAAGAAAGTGTGCGTCGTGCAATGGCCATACAATTAATTATAAATCGTGAGCTGGGAACGGCCAAAAACGAAAATCCTTTGCAGGGAAGTTTTTTAATTGAAGAGCTTACTGACATTGTAGAAGAAGCGGTAATGAAAGAGTTCAACAGCATCTCCGAAAGAGGTGGCGTGCTCGGCGCTATGGAACGCATGTATCAGCGGAATAAGATACAGGAAGAAAGCCTGTACTATGAAACACAAAAACACACCGGCGAAATGCCTATAGTAGGTGTAAATACTTTTTTGAATAAGGCAG
>JBBPZF010000629.1:0-2254 GCA_038199105.1 Chitinophagales bacterium
AAGATTTTTGCCGTTTTAAAATATGTATTCTTTCTTGGCATAGGTATTTTTCTTATGTGGTGGCAACTAAGCAAGATGACGCAGGTAGAGAAAATACAGTTTAAAGATTCTCTGCAGCATGCCAATTATATTATACTGATTCCGGTAATTATTATGGCGTTGCTTAGCCATCTTAGCCGGGCTCTTCGATGGAAAATCCTCATAGAGCCGATGGGATATCATCCCACGACAGCCAACACTTTTTATTCTACATTATGCGGCTATTTTGCCAACACTTTTATTCCAAGAGCAGGTGAGGTTTTACGATGCACACTCCTTGGCAGGTACGAGAAAATACCGGTCACTAAATTAATCGGGACTATATTAATTGAAAGGGTTTTTGATCTTTTCTGTTATTTTATTTTGATCGTATTTACAGTTTTGCTGCAGCTGCAAACAGTCAGCAACTTTGTCAAAAAAAAGCTGTTGGAAATTTCTTTGCAGGAGCATGTGTTGCCGCTTTGGATAAAGGCATTAGTGTTTATAATTTTCATTCTACTAATATTTTTCTTTTTTAAATGGCTTTTTAAAAAACATTCAAACCATCGCCACATAATAAGATTAAAAGGAATTCATGTGGGATTGAAGGAAGGGTTTTCTTCCATTAAGCATCTAAAAAAAAGACGGCTGTTTATATTTCATACCTTTTTTATCTGGGCGATGTACCTGCTGGAAATTTATGTTGGTTTCTATGCTTTGTCGGCAACAGATGGCCTTGGATTTGCTGCTGCCTTTAGTGTGTTATCGTTGGCAACTCTTGCCATGATTGTTTCCCCCGGCGGTCTCGGCGCCTTTCCTGTGGCGATTCAACAGGTATTGCTGATTTATAAAATAGACAATATTTCCTTCGGCTGGCTTATGTGGGGCACTACAACAGGAATAATAATTGTTGCAGGATTTATAAGTTTTGGATTATTAATTTACACTAACAAAAGAAGAAATGAAACAGGGCAGCAAATTAGTTGACAGGATTATTACGCGGGAACAACTGCCTGCGCAAATTATCCGGTGGAGATTGATTAATAAAACTATTTCTTTTACGAATGGCGTATTTGATATTTTACATGAAGGCCATATAAAAATTCTTACAACAGCTGCATCTTTTGCTGATATTCTTATTGTAGGCGTAAATGCTGATGCATCAGTAAAGAGATTGAAAGGAGAAAGCCGGCCGGTAAATGCGGAGTACTCACGAGCCTTGGTGCTGGCTTCTTTATTAATGGTAGATGCCGTAGTTATTTTTGAGGAAGATACACCGCTTGAACTTATAAAAATAATAAAGCCTGATGTATTGGTAAAGGGCGGAGATTATACGATCGAAACAATTGTGGGAGCAAAAGAAGTAATGGCTAATAATGGGAAGGTAGAGATCGTGCCGCTTGAAGCAGGCTTTTCTACCACGGGCACTATTGAAAAAATGAAATCTTTGCAGCAATAAAAACATGGATAAACATAAAATAATAACCAGGGATATCAGTTGGCTTGCCTTCAATGGAAGAGTACTGCAGGAAGCAGGTGATGAAACTGTACCATTGAAAGAAAGGATTAAATTCCTCGGAATATTTTCCAATAACCTTGATGAGTTTTTTCGTGTAAGGGTTGCCACTCTGCGACGTATGATCGAGTTTGGGAATAAAGGAAATATGCACCTCGAACAAACTCCCGATAAAATATTGGAAGAAATAAATCTTAAAGTAACCATTCAGCAAAACCAATTCAACCGCACATGGGCAAATATTTTAAATGAGTTAAAAGATCAAAAAATTTTCCTTGTTAACGAAACGCAACTTAACCGTGAACAGCAAAAATTTATTATCGCATATTTTAATGATTCTGTAAGAAGCAACATTGTGCCATTGATGCTCGAGAGTTTGCAGACGTTCCCTACTCTCAACGATAAGTCAATATATCTTGCATGCAAACTATCAATGAAAGATGAAAGTATTCCTCAAAGGTTTGCGCTTGTATCAGTACCGGTCCGCCTCCCGAGATTTATCACGCTTCCCTCTACGGAGAATGGCAATTATATAATTTTGCTTGAAGACGTTATCCGCTTTTGCCTGCCAAATATTTTTTCTTACTTCGGCTATGATACATTTTCTTCTAACCTGATAAAAGTAACGCGTGATGCGGAAATTGACCTTGACAATGATGTGTCAACTTCTTTGATACAAAAAATTGAAAAGGGACTAAGGAATCGCAAAAAAGGAAAACC
>JBBPZF010000630.1:0-2543 GCA_038199105.1 Chitinophagales bacterium
ATAACAATTCAATCAGATCCTGAATTTGCCGTGACACTGGAGCATTTAGTAGATGTGATAAGAAAAGATGAAATTTTTGAACTCAACTCGCTTACACTTAAAGTATCGGCCAAGTATCTGGCAGAATTGAGCGAGAGAGTATCAGGCAGCATAACATTATCTATAACTGCGAATAACGAAAGCATCTTTAAAGAGACATATCCAATTGATTTATTAGCTTATGATCAGTGGAATGGACTTTCGATCTTACCGGAATTACTCACAGCTTTTATTACACCTAATCATCCACAACTTCCAGGAATAATTAAAAGAGCTTCTGAAATTTTAAATAACTGGACCAACAATCCTTCTTTTGACGAATACCAAAGCCGTAATCCCGATCGCGTAAAAAAGCAAATGGCAGCTATTTATGAAGCCATCAGCGAAATGAAGATTGTGTATTGCAGCGTGCCTGCAAGCTTTGGAGAAAGCGGGCAGCGGGTACGTGTATGCGATTTTATTTTTTCAACACAAATGGGTAACTGTCTTGACCTTTCTTTACTCTATGCAAGTTGCCTCGAAGCAGTTGTCATACATCCATTGATCATTATCGTAAAAGGGCATGCTTTTGCAGGCGCCTGGCTTATTGATGAATCGTTTGCAGATGCGGTAAATGATGATTCTTCTTTAATAACAAAAAGGACGGCAGCAGGTCTCAATGAAATAGCTATAATCGAAGCAACCTGTATGAATGCCGGAAATAATATTTCATTTGATAGTGCAAGCGCATCTGCCGATTTCAGAATGATAAATGAAGAAGACTTTCTATTGTTTCTGGATGTTAAACGTTCAAGATTTAGTGGAGTAAGGCCTTTGCCTTTAAGGATTAAAACTGATGAGGGATGGCAGATAATTGAAAATAAATCAATCGAGAGGGACAATGACTTACCCGAAGAAATAACAGCGGGCGCAAAACTTTTTGATGTTGAAAAAATTGACGTCACTAAACAAACTCTCTGGGAAAGAAAGTTGCTTGACCTTACCTTACGAAACAGTCTTCTAAGCCTGCGAATCACCAAAAGCACTATTCAATTTATTGGACTTAATTTGTTTAAACTCGAAGATTCTTTGGCGAAAGGAGACGAGTTGCAAATCCTTTCACGTCCGACAGACTGGGATAATCCATTGAGAAATGCCGGGGTTTATCAATCTATTAATCAGAGCGACCCGGTGCTTGATTTGATAAAACACGAATTCACACAAAAAAGATTAAGAGCCTATTTATCAGAGGCAGAACTTCTCTCCTCCGTTATTGCGTTATACCGTTCGTCCCGTTTGTCTTTGGAAGAAAACGGGGCAAACACATTATACATAGCATTAGGTTTATTGAAATGGTTTGAAACAAGCGTGAGCGAAAGAGCACGATACGCTCCGTTATTGCTAATTCCGGTTGAAATAATAAAAAAATCTGCCCAGAAAGGATTTATAATAAGAACCCGCGAAGAAGAAACGATGATGAACATTACCCTGCTTGAAATGCTGCGGCAGGATTTTGGCATTAACATCGGGGGCCTTGAAAATTTACCCAAAGATGATTTGGGTGTAGATGTAAAAACAGTTTTCAATATCGTTCGCCAGGCGGTAATGACGAAAAAGGGATGGGATGTTGAAGAGCAATGCTTCCTTTCAACTTTTTCGTTCAGTAAATTCATTTTATGGAACGATATACATAATAATGCAGAAGACCTTTTAAAAAATAAAGTAGTACGAAGCCTTGTATCAGGTAAATTGGAATGGCAGCCTGGAGATAATAAAACTTTCGATAGTCTTGATAAGGATATTCATCCTGCAAGTCTCTCTTTACCGATCAGTTCGGACGCTTCACAGTTAGAGGCAATAATTAATTCAGCTAATAATGAAAGCTTTGTTTTACACGGCCCTCCGGGTACAGGTAAATCTCAAACCATTACTAATATTATTGCAAATACGTTATACCAGGGCAAAAAGGTTTTATTTGTTTCCGCAAAAAAAGCAGCGTTGGACGTTGTGCATACCAGGTTAAACGCTATTGGCATCGGGCCCTTTTGCCTTGAACTTCATTCTAACAAATCAAAAAAATCTGCCGTTCTTGATCAGCTTAAAAGGTCAATAGAAGTAACAAAGAACACTCCGCCCTATAATTATAATAGTGAAGCGGAACGATTATATAATCTTGGTACAGAACTTAATGAGTATGTAACAACCTTACATCAAAAACAAACATTTGGATTTTCTTTATTTGAAGTTTTTGATAAATACATTAAATGAAGGTATTCTCAACGTTGAAAGCTGATCAAATAGATTTGGCAAGAACCGCTTCACAAGGGGTGGCAGGGTTAAAAGCTTTTTTAGCTTATGGAGAAAAAGGCAAGGCAGCTTTACCTGGACGATTAAGTTTTGCCAACAGCAGCAATTCTGCCTTTTCTAATATGCTTGCCACGCAAATTCAACAACACGGTTACAAGGTGCATTCCGATATTGGCTGTTCTTCTTACAAGATTGATATTGGAGTCATTAATCCTTCA
>JBBPZF010000631.1:0-2970 GCA_038199105.1 Chitinophagales bacterium
GTGGCGGATGGAGTAATTACACTAACAGGCAGCATTAAACGAAGTAATTTACAAAACCTGATGATGAGCCTGAATACACTAAAAGCTAAAAAAATAGACAATCAATTAACCATTAAATAACTAACATGTCATTACAAGATAAATACAAACAACTTATTGATGCTGCTAATGCAGGCGGAGTAAGTAATATGCAGGTTCGGGAGCAAAACAATGTTTTACACATTGATGGAAGTGCACCCGATGGGGCAACGAAGGACAAGCTTTGGGATATTTATAATCAAATAGATCCTGATTATCGTGCAGGAGATTTGATCCTGAATGTAGATGTGGCAGCCTCTGCCGGCACAAAAGCAAAAGTTACCACTGACAGCACTAACCTGAATATTCGTAAAGGCCCCGGCACTGATCAGCCGATTGTAGGTAAAGCAGCACATAATGAAATTGTAACATTACAAAGTAAAACAAATGATCAATGGTGGCTTATAAAAACTGATAATGGCGAAGAAGGTTATGCCTATGCGCAGTACTTAAGCCCCCAATAAAAATGCTAATAATATTTTAAAAAACCCGGCAGTTCATTCCTGCCGGGTTTTTTTATAAAAAGATTTCACTTCCTGCACTATCTTATCACCTCTGATGAGCCTTTATAAAATCGCTCACGAGGTAGCTGATCAGCTTGCCGGTTTTGCCATCAGTTTCGCCACTGTCAAGCCTCGTTGCCCCTTCGCAAATATGCAGGTAAGCTACCTTTGTATTACTCGCTGCAAAAGTTGCAAACTGGCGTGCCTGCAAATTTGTAATTCCACAAGGTGTAACCGCACTGCTAAGAATATTTTCAATCGCATCAAGGTCAAGCTCAATACCAGTGTATTCGTCATCCGTAAAAGCGACAGCGTGCGAAATTGCCTGCATATAATTTTTCTTCTCATGAATGAAAATATCTTCATAAGTGATATAATTGATAAATGGATTGTTGGTCACGTCCATCAAAGTATTCTGCTGAAGATAATTTTCATGAACACATAAAATGAAATATTTCTTCAAATAGCCATCATTATCAGCATAGCGAAATGCATTGCCGCTGTGGCGTCCTTCAAGAGGACGGTAATCGGCATGAGCATCAAGATTAATACAGTTTATCTGGGCAAGCGGTAACAGGTCTGCTTTGAAAAGCCCTTTTGCGGAGCCTTTAATTGCAGGATAGGCATTGCTGTGGCCGCCGCCAATTATGATGGGAACTTTTTTATTTTCCGTTACCATCTTTACTACTTCTTCCACTTCCTCGTCAATCATATTAACAGCATGACGGTATGCCTCCATCTTTTCTTCATCAGTTGCAGCATTGGCATTAATAAGATTTTTTACTTTACCAAAATCAAAATGGCCGGCTACAAATACCTGCTCCCCGCTAAAAAAATCATTGCTCTGGATATTTAAAAATGAATCGAGGAATGAGAACCATGCAGAATCAGCCCCGCCCCTGCCGGCATTTGCCTTTACTCCTATATCTTCAGGTACGCCAATTACCACATAAGTAGCCGGTGTTTTGGCTATAAAAGCTTCAAGTTGAGAAATATTGTCACTGCAATTAACCACTTCGCCAAGCTTGGTTTCAAACTTACGTACATGGGTAAGCGCTAAAATATCTGCTTTGGTGTAAGCTTTAAAATGTAAGGGCATTTTTTATAAACTTTAATGATTGCAATAATACATATCAGATGAACTCACCTTTTATCATCACTTTATTTACCAGGTTATCGCCAAAAGAATATGGAAGATAAGCAAGCGAAGCGACAGGATCAGTAAAAATTAAGTTAGCCTTTTTACCCACTGCGATGCTTCCATAATCCTGCTGAAGCTCCATAGCGCAGGCCCCATTATAGGTTGCTGCGTTGATGGCTTCTTCGGGAAGCATTTTCATTTGTATGCAACTCAGGGATACTACGAAATTCATATTTCCTGCTGGTGAAGAACCTGGATTGTAATCTGATGCTAATGTGACCGCCGCGCCGGCATTGATAAGCTCCCGTGCTGGCTGGTAAGGCATTCGCAAGAAAAATGCAGCAGTTGGCAGCAGCGTGGAAGCACCGTCAAACTTTCCGAGCAGCTCAATTTCATCTTCATTTAATGTTTCTAAATGATCGAGAGATAAAGCTCTTAAGCTGATGCCGGATTCAATGCCACCAATGCTGTTTAACTGGTTTACATGAAGTTTTGGTTTCAGGCCAAACCGTTTTCCAGCTTCGCAAATAATTTTCATTTCTTCCGCAGAGAAAAAATCTTCCTCACAAAATACATCAATGTAATCGGCAAGTTTTTCTTTGGCAACAATGGGAAGCATTTCATTTATAAGTAAATCAATGTAACCCCCGTGATCATGCTTATATTGAAGCGGAAAAGCATGTGCACCAAGAAAGGTGGCTTTTATAGCGATGTTAGTTTTCTCTTTCAGCTTTTTTATTACCCGGAGCATTTTTAGTTCACCTTCTAACGTCAACCCATAGCCGCTTTTTATTTCGATAGCTCCTGTACCCAGCCTGCTAACTTCCTCCAGTCTTTTCCATGCCTGCACAAATAGTTCATCCTCTGAAGTATCATTTAGCTTATTTGCGGAATTTAAAATACCACCACCATTTGCTGCAATTTCAGCATAGCCTAATCCCTTTATTTTGTCTACGAATTCCGATTCCCTGCTGCCCGCAAATACAAGATGTGTATGGCTATCGCACCAGGCAGGCAAAACGACGGATCCGCGGCCAACGTCCGAAATATCCTGGCTGGCGAATTTGAAATTTTCCATAGATCCAACTTCCGCAATAGTTTCATCTTCTACAATTAAATATGCGTTTTCAATACAAGGCAAATAGGCAAGCTCTCTTCCACGCAGTATTTCAGAAGATTTTCTTACGTTGGCTAATAATTTAATATTTGTAAAAATTTGAGTGCTCATTCATTGCATCTTTTTGATAA
>JBBPZF010000632.1:0-4747 GCA_038199105.1 Chitinophagales bacterium
TATTTCTTCCACCATCACGCTCCAGCTATATTTCTTTTTTTCTTCTCTTAAAAAAAGTAAAAAAAATTCTTCACCCAACTCAAAATATTCATTGATCTTTTGTGCAATGCTCGCGGAATTTGGTTCAGCTATTAAGCCGACCTTTTTATCCGGCACCAAAGAAGGAAGGCCACCAACATTTGTTACGATCATAGGTATTTCAAAATGATAGGCGAGGGGAGTGACGCCGCTTTGAGTAGCATGGCGATAAGGTTGTACCACGCAATCTGCGGCGCACAAATAATATTTCACCATACTATCCGGGATGAAGTGTGTATGAATAATGAGACTATCTTTTACAGCAGTATCATTTAAAAGATCAAGATATTTTTTTTCATCTTCATAAAATTCTCCCGCAATCAGCAGTTTTATATTCTTCCTTTTTAAGTCTTCATTTTTCATTGCCTCCAGTAAAATATCAAGGCCTTTATATTTTCTTATAAAGCCAAAAAATAAAAGCACTTTTTCATCCTTGTTGATATTAAGCTTTTCCCGCGCTTCTTCTTTACTTATTTTATCTCCGAAATTATCGTACAAAGGATGTGGCACAAACCTGGCAGGCTTATCTTTTGCAAACTGTGCAAGGTCCGCAAGCACCTTCTCACTCATAGTTATAAACGCATCTACCGGCTTTAAAAAATATTTGGTAAAAGCTTTATCTGCAAGGCGTTTTTCATGGGGAAAAATATTATCCGCAATACAAATGACTTTTGTATGCTTATTTTTTTTCACCCTTCTCAAAATCGTGCCCAGGCATGGGCCCATAAAGGGAAGCCAATACCTCACCACTATAATATCCGGCTTTCTTTTTCTTAAGTCATTACCGACATTTATCCAGTTTAAAGGATTCACTGAATTTATTTTTGCTTCGATTGGGATATTTTCAGGTGCAGGCTCTGTGGAATACTGCGTGGTGCCCGGGAAAAGAAAAGTTGGATATTGATATGAAAAAGTATAGATGGTCGTCTTAAACCCTTTGTCAATAAATTCTTTGGCGAGCCTTTCATCATAAGATGCGAGGCCGCCACGCAACGGATGTGCGGGCCCGATGATAATTATTTCACCACGATTTCTTTCGGCAAGAGGAGAGGAAATTAACTTGCCTGCGGCGGGTTGCTGTTCCATTTCGCTTTATTAAAAAAGGATAGTTGCTTTAGGAAATAAATAAGAATATCACTTTACTTTTTATACCAGCCTTTCCTCAACGAGATATTGATTTCTATCCGCTCCATTCCTGGAAATTAATTCTCCCAAAAAACCTGCAAGAAAAAGTTGCGTACCAATGATCATCGCAAATATTGCGAAAAAGAAAAGAGGTCTTTGCGTTAAGCCGGTCTTATCAAAAAAGAATTTAGTGATGGTAAGGTAAACGAATACAATCAAGCCGAATGCAAAACACAGTGTACCCCACAGTCCAAAAAAATGCATCGGATTTTTTTTGAACTTTCCTACAAACATAATTGAGAGAAGATCGAGAAAGCCATTTACAAAACGGTTCCAGCCAAACTTGGTAACACCATATTTGCGAGGCCGGTGCTCTACTACTTTTTCTCCAAACTTTTTAAAGCCCGCCCACTTTGCCAGCAAAGGAATATAGCGGTGCATCTCACCATACACTTCAATGCTTTTAACTACTTTATTTTTATATGCTTTTAGCCCACAATTAAAATCATGCAGGTAAATTCCGCTAGCCTTTCTCGTAGCGGCGTTAAATATCTTTGATGGAATATTTTTAGAGAGCTTGTTGTCAAATCGTTTTTTCTTCCAGCCGCTTACTATATCGTAGCCATCTGCCAAAACCATGCGGCGCAATTCTGGAATTTCATCTGGGCTATCCTGCAGATCAGCATCCATGGTTATTACTACTTCACCCTTTGCTATTTTAAATCCTTCATTTAATGCCGCGCTTTTACCATAATTTCTTTGAAATTTTATTCCTTTTACGTGAGGGTTTTTTTGTCTTAATTCGCATATCACTTTCCAGGAATTGTCCGTGCTTCCATCGTCCACCATTATTATTTCATAACTGTAAGATTGCTGCTGCATCACATTTTTGATCCATGCCTCCAGCTCTGGCAAAGATTCTTCTTCATCGTATAACGGCACAACTACAGAGATATCCATTATTGCCCTATTTGATTTATATCGCCGCTGAATGAGTTGGGCTGTTTCTTTGTAATTGCGGCCCCCACTAAAGCGGAAAGCGCTCCAAAAATCAATAAGCCTAAGAGGGTACCGCCAATAGCAAACGCCATAAAAAACTTTTTAGTCATTGTCAATGCCTGGTCTATTTGTTCAGAAGACATTTTGCCCCCTTCCTGCATTTTTGCCCTCGCCTGCTCCATTGCTTTGTCTTTAAATTCCGGAAACAGCATTACAAAAATTACCAGGTAAACGATCATCAGGCAGGTAACTACAGCGGAGACCTTGAAGCCGTGTGCAAAATAATTACCAAACGTAGCATTGTAATCTATTTGCTTTCCATAATTATATACTGACCATATAATACCTCCGATAAAAACAATATTACTTATCCATTTAGAAGGCCCGTTCACATCTATATTTAAAAAATAAATAGCGATAGCAATCACAATCATAATAAGGCCTATCACCAGTCCTTTGGTAGTCGTCGTCGTAAAATGTTGTTCCATAATGTGTTTTATTTAAAATTTATTTTCCATTAAAAGTTCATCAGACAAAAATACTTTGTCTCCATTAATAGTCCCAATCACTTTGCCCTTTAGCTTTTTGCCAATAAAAGCGTTGTTTTTACTTTTAGAAAAAATATTTTTTTCGTCAAAAATATATTCTTCATCAGTATTAAATAAAGTGAGGTTTGCCTTTTCATTTTTTGTTATTGAAGGAACCTTTAAGCCAAAAATTTTCCTGATATTTTCTGTTTGCATTTTTACAAAATGCGGTACTGGAATGCCGCAAATGCGAGCCGCACCAAAAACACTTTCCAATCCTTCCATGCCATTCTTGGCATATTCAAATTCGCAGACTTTATGATCCCAATCCTGCGGCTGGTGATGTGATGCTATAAAATCTACCACCCCTTCCTTCACGCCATTTCGCAATGCATCCCTGTCTTCCGTTCGTCGTAGAGGGGGATTCACTTTCAGGTTGGTGTCATACTGTAAAAGGTCATCTTCGCAAAAAAATAAATGATACGGCGTTACCGAACAACTTACATTAATTTTTTCATTTTTTGCGGCAGCAATAAGTTGCAACGACTTGCCCGTGCTTACCCCCGTAAAATGAATTTTTGAGCCTGTATATTTTGCCAGCTCAATATCGCGGGCAATCATTAATTCTTCAGCTAACGCAGGCTTTCCTTCTAATCCCAGCCTTGTAGAAATAATCCCTTCATTCATCAGGCCACCCGTGCCTATACTTTTATCATCCGGAAGTTGAATAATAGTAGCATCAATAGCCAACAAATACTGCAGCGCTTTTTGCAACATTCCAGAAGACTGCACAGGGTATATCCCGTCAGAAAATGCAAGTGCGCCGGTATTGTACATATCATACATTTCCGCAAGTTCTTTGCCTTCCGCATTTTTAGTAATTGCACCGATAGGGTAAATGTTTACCGGTAAGTGTTTAGTTTTTTGGATGATATATTCTACCTGGCTTTTGTTCTGCACCACAGGTTGTGTGTTAGGAATCAGCATAACGTCTGTGAAGCCGCCCGCCGCTGCAGCGTTTGCGCCGGTTTCCAATGTTTCTTTATATTCCTGTCCGGGGTCACAAAAGTTGGCAAAGCAATCCATCCATCCACCGGAAACCCGCAATCCTTTTGCTTCAATAACCTGTGCATTGCCGGCATCAATGTCATTACCGATCTCAGTAATAATGCCATCTTCAATTAAAATATCCTTTGATTGTCCGTGAAAAGGAGACGAGGGAGAAACTAAAATCGCGTCTTTAATGGAAACCTTCATGAGGTTTGTAGAAAAATTTAGTTGCGCTAAGATAAGGGGAAAAAATAATAAATGGATTTGAATAAATCCTAATCAAAAAATTACTGTATGCCGTGTGATATTTGTTTAATTATCAGGCTGAGTTTTAGACTAATCAATCCAAATAATTTTTAAGATCTTCTATCGTAACCTTGAGATCCTCTCTTAAAATTTTCCGGAACAGTCCTTTAGGAAGAGCATCATTTTTATGTACTATAGAAAGCAAAAACCCGATCCATGCCCAAGTAAGCAAAGTACTATCAGCATGCCCAAACCAAAAGATCGAAGGCAATCGCTCAAATCCTGCTCCGGTTGAGCCAAGTACATTCGCCACTTGCTTTAAATAAATACTTACCGGAAGAAGCCCGTCAGCACCAGTCTGTGGAACAATCTCATTGATCAAAACGAGAAATGCTACGGCATAAATAACCCCAGGCAGGCGAAGGATCATAAAGCGGGTAAGCCAGTACGTTGGCGCTTTATCTAATTCATCGGCCACTAGAGAGATTCGTAATTGATGCTATTTTCTGTTTCTGTGTTCACGATTTTGTTCCCACAATATCAGTACCGTTTTCCTCAGAGGCACGCAAAGAGACAAAGGAGCAAAGAAAACATTTGCGGCTTTATTTTCTTTACGCGCCTTGGCGTGATTTTTTTACGTTGAAAAAGATTCAATTATCAAAAAAGAAGCAAGCCAATTATTGCTTAAAAAATAAGATTGATTTTTGCAGCATCATAAATCA
>JBBPZF010000633.1:0-5607 GCA_038199105.1 Chitinophagales bacterium
ATCATCGCTTGTATTAATGAGCAATTGCTAACCCTCACATCGTTGCATCCATCAAAGTCCAATCCATCTCCATTCACATTTGCCTGGCTAAAAATAGTTACACCATCAAACGACAATGTCGGAACAGTAACGCCACTCTGTTGTCCACGAAGCCGGGCTTCTTAGAGTAACATCACGCATCCGTATATTGGTGCAATTCAACAGGCGCATTAGTTTAGGCCGATTGGCCTACGCATCTCCTTCATTAGGAAATAGTTTTCCCTGGCCATCTATGATACCGGTTCCCTCTATGCTAATGTTCACAGCATCTTTGGCAAAAATCAAACAGCGGTCCATCTCCGGTTCTCCACGATACATTGTGCGGTCAGTGTTTAAGCTGTAGTCTTTGTAATCGCTGCTACCCAATACAATCGCTCCGGCTTCTATGCGAAGAGAAATATGGCTCTTGAGAAAAATGGTTCCAATTACAAAAGTTCCACCGGAAACTACAACTGTCCCACCGCCGGCAAGATTGCATTTGTCAATTGCATTCTGGAATGCTTTTGTATTTAATGTTTTGCCATCGCCGATGGCACCGTAATCCCGTACATCATAAATCGAAAAGACTCTCTTTTAGTAGGAACAATTTTATGTTCGGGAGTGGTTTTAATTTCTGCTTTTGCAATCAGAAAACAGAAAAGGCAAAAGAAAATTATCGCTGTTTTTCTTAAAAATAAAATCATGGTTTGGTATTTTTGCTTTAGTCACTAATAACAGTTTTCAAATAATATCCCTTCGGATCTACTACCGGGACCGGGGTATAATTGCTTATAATTTTTGATCCCGTGACAGACAATGTAATTTTCTGAATGCTGGTATCAGTTAAAATATCAATGTCTAATGGCATCGGCAGGTTTGCTGATCGTACCCTATATTGATACTGTCATAACCTCCTTCGCCATTTGCTTCGCGGCAAAAAAGTGCTTCCCCGTATGTGGTAATGCCCTCCTGTATCCATTTATGTGCCCAGTCTTTATTGGTGACTTTATGATACCTTCTTTTTTGCAGCGCTGATCTTTGTTACATCTAAAAGATGAACCAGGTCAAACAATAAAGTGTCTGTAGGTTTTTCTAAGATAAAATCAATCTTAGCGTATCCGCTAATTGCTTCGTTCGGTATATCCACATCGAGCGCCAAAGTATAATGCCTGATATCCATGTTTGCCTGTAGCAGTTTCAACTTACCGCCCGAACTCATGCAACTAATGTCCTTGTCCTGGGCAGTAACACCTATAATAAAAAAACAGTGCAGGAGGGTAAATAGATTGTCCTTTTCATATTCCTTTTTTATTTTGATTTTAAATATGGATTTTGACAGAATCGTTGGCTAATTGCTTCGCGAAAAATCCCATTGCGCAAGCAACTTTGTTCCGGGATCCAACTCAACTTTCGCAGGCAACTTCTGGCAGGGAAAAGAAATTTATATTTTTCTCTTATTTAACTGGATCACTTCAATTTGCTGCTTACTGCTATCACCTTTCTGGATGCCTATTTCTACCGGCATATTAAAAATGTATTGTTCAGGTTGTACCTGTTGCAATTCAATTACCACCAATTTATTTTTTGCATCATACTTCCAGTTACCTTTCAATTTTATATTTCCTCCCTGGTAAAGCCATTGGCTAAAAAACCTGCTCAAATCCTTACCTGATGCCCGTTCGAAAGCCTTCCGTAAATCTGCCGTGGTAGCGTTACTATTAAAAAACCTGTGATAGTAATCCCTGATTCCTTTATGAAAAGCCCTCTCCCCTATATAATTAGAAAGCATGTTGAGAAACCATGCGCCCTTTTGATATGTGAGGCCGGAAGTAACTTTCGCCATATCCGATAAGTTATCATGAACTATGTGATAGTCTTCATCGCCTTCTGATAATTTAAAAACAGTATTGCGCGAGCTAATTAATTCCTTGATAAAGGCATCTTCGCCGTAAGCATGTTTTATAAAACGCATGGTAAAATAAGTAGCGAAACCTTCGCTTAGCCACACATCATCCCAATCATATTCAGTAACAGCATTACCAAACCATTGATGTGCTATTTCATGAATAACCACATTTCTCCAACGAACGTTTCTATCGCCAACCACGGAACTTTCATTGTACAAAATTGCAGACGCTGCTTCCATTCCTCCTCCCGCACTATGGGATTGGATGTTAGCCAGTTTTTCATAAGCAAATGGCCCCACATAATCACTATAAAACTGTAGTACTTGTTTGGTTGGCGTTGCAAAGTCATAAAATCCTGCAACGCGGTCTTGCTTGTAAACCCACGTCTGAATTGGCTTCCCGTCAAAATCATCCACATGTTGCATGGCGAATTCTGCAACCCCTAATACGTAGAGCCAGCAGGCAATAGGCACAGACTGCTTCCAGTGTGTAAGCCGCATACCATTTCCTACATTGCTTTCTTCCACCTTCAATCCGTTTGAAACGACCTGGTATTTTAGTGGAGCTGTTACTATAAATTCTGAGGTGGCTTTATCATAAGGATGATCCACGGTAGGTAACCAATTCCTGGCTTTGTTGGGCCAGTTATCACTAAAAAAGCACCTGTCTCCATACTTGTTATTGCCTATCATCAGCCCATCTTTAGGAATACCCTCATACTCAATTGTGACGTATTGTTCTACGCCTGCTTTTTGAACAGGCAGATCAATCAACAGTACATCAGCATTATGGGTATAGCTTAAAGATTTTTCATTGTTTGTCACTTTTAATACCAGCATACCTTTACTTTCCACATCGTTATTCTTATTAATAAGGTCAAGCCGTAAGGCTGTTACATCATCTTTCTTTAAAACGAATGTTACAGTCGCCTTTCCTTTGATAACATTGCTGCTATCTGACAGCGTTATTGAGAAAGAATAGTTCAGTATATCCACGCCTGCGTTTTTGGGATAAGGGTCGCTCAGTGCGAATGCTTGCATTGCCAGCAAATTTGAGAACACCAGGCAGCTCAGTAAAAACAGGAATTTTCTTTTAAGCATCATAACAAACATTTTACTCCCTGGTTTCTACCTGTAGTACAGATATAGAATAAGCGGGGAAGGAATAATTAAAATTCTTTTTAATTTTTTTCAGCGTTTCCATTACCGGCACTATCTTTTCTGGCTCAGTGATGGAATTTGTATTAAGAGGATTATCTGACTTAAGTGTAACAGATAACCCATTGTTGATTATTTTAATTTTTCCTTTAAAATCAATATTAACCGTCTGCATGTTCTCTGAAGTATTTACAACTTTTAAATAAACAGTTCCGGTTTTTGAATTCTTTGTCGCCACGTAAAAAAGTGTCGGAAGCATCTTCGGCTGCACAGAATCCAGGGAATCCCGCCGGTTTAATTTTTGCATTTGAGTTGGTATATTTTCACCTACAACCGGTACTACCTCATTTCCGAGATAAGTGTTAAACATTTTTTGTGCGTAATAAGAAGGAGAGCCATAAACAGTAAGTGCATTATAGCCTATTAGATCAGGCGTCCACTGAGTAGCGCCTTTGTTTACATTAGAAAACAGCGGTGCGTATGCCGACATTGTTACAATATCTGAATTACGCTCCATCCCCGTCATCCAGGCAGCATCACCGAGGGCAGCATTAAAATTATTAGTTGGCCTGCCCTCCATTGAAGCCCATTCGCCGACAAATATTTTTGGCCCTTTACGATCGTAACTGTCAAAGCGATTCGCATTTTTTTGCATTTCACTTGCACTGAGATAATAATGCTCATCAACAATATCTGGCGGAGTTTCTTTCGAGAGACCACTTTTATCAATGGTAGAAATAAGTTGAATGTTTGGATGTTTGGCTCTTATTGCTGTATAAAATTGTTTAAACCTGCTCTCGTAGCTACCCGATAAATCATATTCGTCTTCATTTCCAATCTCTATATAGTTTAATTTAAATGGTTCAGGATGTCCATTGGCAGCACGTACAGCTCCCCACTTGGTATTTTTATCTCCGGTGATGTATTCAATCTCATCTAAGGCATCTTCTATAAAAGGCTTCAAAAAAGGTTCATCTACGATATAATCCTCCTTAAGTACATAACCGGCAAATACACCAAGCACAGGTTCTACCTTTAAGTCTTCACTCCATTCTAAAAATTCCAGCAAGCCCATGCCATCACTCGACCTATACCTCCAGGGTGCGGGATGACCGGGTCTTTGAGTAAGCGGCCCTAATGTTTTTTTCCAATCGAAACGGGTTGAAAATTTATCACCTTCCAAATAATTCCCGCCCGGAAACCGCAAAAAGGATGGCTTCATATCAATAAGTACTTTCATGATATCAGGCCGATTACCGTTTGGCCGGTTATTAAAAGTCGGCGGGAAAAGAGATACTAAATCAAACCAATATGTGCCACTGGTTTTAGTGTTAATAACAAAGCGTGCTTTGTCTGTAATCTCAACATCTTTTGATGTGGTTAGCGTTGTAGTATATTGCTTCCATTCACCTGTTATTCCTGCAACTTCTGCTTGTGCATACATTACTTTACCATCGTTACTTTCTATACCAACCGTTAAAGCCGAGCCATTGTTGTTTGATGATTTGGCGTAGAAGGAACATCTATATGTTGTTTGAGGTTTGACTGGTATTCCCCAAAAGCCAGTGTTGGCAAGGCCAACCTTTTCGCCATTGTTTTCTACCGTAAGCTTGAGAGAAACATTTAAAATTTTATTAAGCCCTTGCTCAAAATCCAATGCCATAGCCGCTTTGCCGGTTTCATCTTTTACTAAAGACCAATTCGGAATACTTTCGATACTATCTTTAAACACCCGGTTCTGTATCAGTTCTGCATACAATCCGCCATCGTAAGCATGATTAATTTCTTCTGTCATCAATCCATAAAGCATCGGGCTAACTGCCGGGCCAGGCTTAGTAAAATCCAGTGTGAGTTTTGCTTGTGCAGACATCTCCATCGGCAATAAGAAAAGTATAAAAAATCCAGTTATTGAAATGATACTTTTTATTTTATTCATAATGATGATTCGTTTTTTTAGTTGAAATTTTTATATTTATTCGTGTTATTTTCATCGCTATTTCGTCAGCACAGACAACCCTGCATCAATAAATTTGTCGTTTTTCTTTTTGTTGCAGTGGATAGCAATCACATTTTCACCGTCTGGATTTTTACACAATACATCTCCCAGCCATGATTAAAATTGATGACTTTTCTTGAAGCTTTTTGAGCAAATAAAACTTGCGAACTTATTATTCCGATTAATAGAAATATAGTTCTCTTAGATCGCCTGATATTTTTGTATACAGGATTCATAATTATTTTATTTAACATCAAATACAATTGCAGTGGCTGAATTTGGTAGCACACTTCTTGTAAAATCATTGCCTTTTATTTGAGCTTCACTCTCTTTTATACTAACTGCATCTTTATGTGACGGGCTATTAAAATCAGTCATCTTATCTGGTGCTATTTCATATACTTTTTGTTTTGCCTCAAAGGAAGTTGCCAAATCTTTTAAATTAAATTGTAGATCTTTTTTAGCCCCTGAAAAATTTAAGATAACGAGTGTGAACTGATTTTTTTGTTTGTTCCAGGCTGCCTGCAAA
>JBBPZF010000634.1:0-3169 GCA_038199105.1 Chitinophagales bacterium
TATCTTGTCTAAGCCCAAGTCTTCTATGTCGGCCGTTCTGCCCGCGGCATGTATTGCAAGGGTGGTAGAAAAAGTAAGTTCTTTCCCATGCTGCTGTGCATGAATGATAAAGCGGTCATTTTTTTTAGTTATACTTTTTACCTCTGCTTTTAAAACAAGCTGAACACCCAAATCTTCACTGGCTTTCATTAAAAGTTTCACCAGGTCTGTATCAAAATTTTCCAGAGGGTGTTCGCCCCGGTGAACGATGGTAACTTTAACTCCAAAGCGTGCTGCTATGTGTGCAAATTCAAAAGCGATATATCCACCGCCAACAAGTAAAATATCTTCAGGCAATTCTTTCAGTTCCAAAAATGCAGTGCTGTCAATCAATAAATCTTCTCCAGGTATGGAAAGCTTTCGCGGTTTGGCTCCATTGGCAATTACAAATTTTCCGGCTTGCAAATCATCTTCATTTATCCGGATAGCGTTTGGTGAAATAAATTTTGCCCTTCCATGAAAAGTGCCTACACCAGTTTTTTTTAATCCGTCCTCCCTCGCAGAGGGCACAGGTTCTGTAAAGCTTTTTTTGAATTGCATCAGATCTTTCCATGAAGGCGTTGCAGGAGCGGCTATGCCCTTTCCATGCAATTGGGTATTGAGCGCTAAAACATGGGCAATACCCACCAGCACTTTTTTAGGATCGCATCCTCTCAATGCGCAGGTGCCTCCATAAGGAAGAGAATCTATGATAGCTGTTTTTTTACCTGCCGCAGCGCACTTTTGCGCTACAGTGCTACCCGATCCCGTACCAATTACAATCACATCAAATTTTTCCATTTAATTCATTTAATTTTTAAAAAATATTTTCAAAAAATTAATGCTGAGGCCCGATTAATAACTCTATGCACTACAGGATTTGTCCAACTGTACAGGTGGACATGCAACGGTGCCATAACTGCAAAATACACAACAATCACCTTGCATTGGCTTTAGCAGTGTTTCACAATTTGTACAATGATAAAAGTATTGACAAGCATCTGCAGGCATTGTTTCTTCTTTCTTAAAACCACAATCAGGGCATGTAATTGTTGATTGTAATGTTGGTGTGTTTTTCATTTTTATATTATTTCTCGCAACAGGATTTACCGCTTTCATTTGAACATGATTTATCTTTTTCACATGAATTATCAGAAGCAATGCATAATTCAACATGCGGCATTTTGCCTTTGCCTACGTACTTTTCCCCAGCTTGTTGTATTTGATCTTCTACATTGTTGTAGGCTTCCGTAGTTAAATCTTTATAGGAAGAAACAGACATAAACAGATCTTCATAAATCTTTGTAATATCTTCTTCAAATAGTTTTTCACAAGATGGTTTAATAAGGCCATCTTTCTTATAACCTGCAATTGTATTTTTGGCAATTATCGCTGCTTCTTCTTTGCTTAATTTATCTACTTCATCTCCTTTGAACCACTCGCCATTTTTTAGAAATGACTTTTCATAATTGGCTGTTTGTGTTTGGGCAGAAGGTGTTAATTCAATGTCATGTGTTGAGCTAACTGTTTTAATAATTTCATCTTTTTTATTTTCATCTACATTGCTGTTCCATTTTACTGCCACTACAGTTCCTGTCTTATTTAACCAGGCACCTTTAACGGCATTATTATTTTTTTCTAAATCTGCCAGTAGGAATTTTGCTTTACTGCCGCAACCTATTGATGGGGCAGCCTGGCAAACTAATGGAGCTTTGTAAAATGAAATTGCTGTATTTGATGTATTCATAAAATCATAGTTTTTTACTTTATAACCTGTTTTATTAATCGCTGCCTCAATTGTCTGTACATCAACTTTTGATTTATCAAAAGTGACTGAGCTGCTCCGGGTTGCATAGGAAGTTTTATAAGCCAATACACCATTTACTTTTGATACTTCATTATTCACTTCTGCTTCGCAACCTTCACAGCTCATGCCTTGGATGGTAAACTTTACCCGCTGCATATTATCAACTGACGCAACCATTGCAGCCTGAACTTTTTGTTTTGGATAAAACATCTTTGCATACAACGGGAAACTCATCATCAAAATAGCAAACACCGTTACAATGCCCAAGAAGGTTCTCGATTGAAGGAAAGAAGTCTTTGTTGTTTCACAATTGCAATCAATATCATTTGTTTTAGCTGGCTTTAATTTCTGATACCAGGCAATAGCCAACACGGCAATGGTAAGCCCGATTAAATAAGGGCGATACGGTTCCATCCATGCGAAGGTGGAAGCTATTCCGGTGGCACCACTGAATAAAGCCAGTACGGGAGTAATGCAGCATAATGATGCTGCAAAGGCGGTTAGTAATCCTGCTCCCCAAATTCCCTGTGATGACTTTTCCGCTTTTTCAGAAGAACTTTTATTATCCATGATATTATTTACTCTTTAAATGGGAGGTTATTTATTTACTTTTTATTTCACAATTAGCGCAAGCCTTTTTGTAACGCTTGTAAGAAATCCACGTGATGATAATTAATATGATCAACGCCGGTATTAACACATAATCCAGATATGGAGTGAAGGCGCTTAATCCAATGGCTCCTAAAGTGATAACAAGTATTGGAGTGGCACAACACAACGCGACCAGCACTGTTCCTGCTATTGCAGCGTAAAGTCCCTTCTTTGAAGGTTGTTTGGGCGTATTCATTTTTAATTCTTTTTAAAACAATTGTAGCATTCCGCGGTTAAGTTGTAGTAATGGTTAATACTTTTCGTGTTTTACACCAATTCCATTTTAGTGTTTAATTCATTTACATATTTAAAAAGAGAGCGAAGCATTTTTAAATGTTCCGGCTTCAGGGAATAAAAAATGGTTTGTCCTGCTTTGCGGTTCTGTATAATACCGCCGTCTTTCATTTTACGCAGGTGTTGTGAAATAGCCGGGATACTCATATCCAGTATATCACTTAGGTCGCAGGGGCATAATTCTTTTTCTTCTTCCAACAGGTATAAAATTTTAAGCCGTACTTCATTACCTGCCAAAGCAAGCACTGAAGCCATTTTTGAAAAAGCTTCCCCTGAGTTTTCTACTTTTTCGTTGCAGGTTTTTATTTGAACAGGATCGGCATATAAGCGGATGCAGGTATTCATGGTCTATTTTATTTTAAGAGTCCAAAGATAATAATTAATTTATTAATTAAGCAA
>JBBPZF010000635.1:0-2396 GCA_038199105.1 Chitinophagales bacterium
CATGCACCACGTGAAGCTGATACCCGAGATAGAATTTACAGCAAGTGCGCCGAGATAGATAATAGAAGTAAGATTTACAAACACATATACCAATAACCAGAAGATTGCCATAAGTGTGCTAACCGTATCATTATACCTTTTAGACAGAAATTGGGGCATCGTAAAAATCTTGTTCTTCAAATAGATAGGTATGAAGAACACTGCAACAATAATTAAGGTGGCCGCAGCCATCCACTCGTAACTGGAAATAGCAAGCCCAAGAGCAAAGCCAGAGCCCGACATGCCAATAAAATGCTCTGCCGAAATATTTGAAGCAATTAGCGATGCGCCGATCGCCCACCAGGTAAGAGAACCCTCGGCAATAAAGAATTCTTTCGAATCCATTTCGCCGGTTTTCCTTTGGTTATACATTTTTCTGTGATAGACCCAATAGCCATAACCGGAAACGCCAATAAAATAAATGAAGAACACAACATAATCCAGGGAGTGCAAATGATTCATGAACAATCGTTAGTTTAAATGGATTATGTCGAATTAAATACCGGGCTTATACCAAAAAAATACCAAGGCAATACTTAAAAAAATTTGCTCTTTTTAAGTAGAAAATTATCTGTACAATATCTTTACAAACATCAACATTACATTAGCATCAATAGCGCCCGCTATTATTTGTAAATTAAAACTTCAGGGTCGCCGGCAGGTATCTTTCAACGAGTTCTTCGTAATAAGGCTTTAATTTTTTCCAGTCTGGTGGTACAGGATTTTTTGAGTAAAGGTCATAAGGGTTAAACAATTTTACCCATTTCAGCATTTCTCTGTCATGATCATCGAGCAGGTATTCATATTCGCCTTCGCGGTGCCATGCATAAAAGGAATGATAGCGCAACATATACAAGCCTTCTTCCGGTATGCGCCCTTTCAACATTTGATAAACATATTCGTCGTGACCCCACGACATATCCACGTTGCGTAAGCCACATCCTTTTTCATAAACGCCAAATTGTGTTTGATATTCGGGATTGGAAAAATCAGGATTATTTTTAAAAAACTCCGGATAGACAATTTTATCAGAATAGGCGCAACCTACGGGAAATGTATCTCCTACTACGGCCCATTGCGGCTCGCCAAATAAACAAAGTACTTTGCCCATATCATGCATTAGCCCTACAAGCACCATCCAGTCAGGATGTCCATCTCTTCGTATCGCTTCAGATGTTTGCAGCAAATGCTGAAACTGGTCCAGGTCTGTGTCGGGATCGGAATCGTCAACCAACTGATTTAAGAATTGAAACGCATCCCATACAGGCATTTGCTTTTTGTCAAACTTTAAAAAGTTGTTTCGTTTTTCCTGAACGAAATCGTACGTCTGGTATGTATGGTTGAGGCGATAAAATTCTTTTACTGTATCTCTCGCAGGCTCCTCATAGTTACGGTACTCATCCGTTTTTTTTGAAGTGGCAATACTATCACGTTCGGGATAACGCTGCAGCACATCATCTTCCCATTCTTCAACACTACTTAAAGGATTTATTTCTTTTGACGAGAAGGTTTTTTGGCTTGTATCCATAGTAATCGATTGAAGGTTAATGCAAATCGTGATTCTAAAGTAAAGGTTTTTTTGCCATTATATTAATAAAAAGCAATTTTCTTTGCGATAATGTAATTAATTTTAAAGACAAGTTTTTGTAAAATCGCCCGCCATGCACTCTTATAAAAAACCATTATTTTCCTTTCTTTTCTTCATCGCTATTTTCTCAGTTCGGCTATCGGCGCAGCCAAAAAATTATACAGTATCCAATGCGCATGCGCATAATGACTACATGCATCCGGTTCCTTTCCATACGGCTTTCAATGCAGGCTTTGGTTCTATCGAAGCAGATGTGTATCCTGTAAATGGAGTTTTATTAGTTGCACATAATAAAAAAGATCTTCAGCCGGAACGCACCCTGGAAGCTTTATACATCCAGCCGTTGCTAAAAGAATTTTCAAAAGATAGTTCCCGAAAACTAAAGCTATTGATTGATGTAAAAGAAAAGTATGCTGTTGTCTTGCAACTTCTTTTAAAGGAAATCGAACCCTTGAAAAAATATTTATACTCGCCGGAGAAAAAAGGTAATCCTGTTACAATCTTAATTAGTGGCGAGAGGCCTCCGCCGGCTGAGTACAAAAATTATCCCGACTATATTTTTTTTGATGATGACCTTCGGTTAAACCATAGCGCAAATGAATGGAAAAGAGTAGGCCAGGTAAGCCTTTCCTTCGAAAGATATTCTGACTGGAAAGGCCTCAACAGGCCGGACGATAAAGACATAAGATTACTTCAACAGGTGACAGATAGTGTACATGGTGCCGGCAAAACGATACGCTTCTGGGCAGCACCTGATACCAGGGATTCA
>JBBPZF010000636.1:0-2151 GCA_038199105.1 Chitinophagales bacterium
CAAAATTGGTTATCAAGAAATTCCTGCAGGTAATGATAATTTTTAAAAATAGTTTCATCGGGAATAAAGGTTACGAGCGTTCCATTTTGCTCCTCTGTTTTTTCTTCCTTGTATTCCTTTTTCAAAAATCCTTTTTCAAATTCTGCCGTTTTTTGTTTGCCTTCGCGAAAGGCTGACACCTGGAAATAACTGCTCAAAGCATTGACGGCTTTTGTACCAACTCCATTAAGGCCCACACTTTTTTGAAATGCCTTGCTATCATATTTGGCGCCTGTATTTATCTTACTTACCACATCTACCACTTTTCCCAATGGAATGCCGCGGCCAAAATCCCGCACCGTAACTTCTTTATTTTTTATTTCTATGTCCACGTGTTTGCCGAAGCCCATGGTATGCTCATCTATGCAATTATCCATTACTTCTTTTAATAAAACATAAATGCCGTCATCCGCGCTGCTGCCATCGCCAAGTTTACCAATATACATTCCGGGGCGCAGGCGTATATGCTCTTTCCAGTCGAGGCTTTTTATAGACTCTTCATTATAATCAAATAAATTTTTATCAGCCATTCATTAATATTTGCGCAAAAGAAAAGATTTTATTTGAATTTTTCTTCGCCGGTTTCTGTAGAAAATTTACAAAGACTTTTTTTAAGATTATAATGCGAGCCGGAAATCCTTGCAGTGTAGGCATTCAGCCAAATATAGCCAAAGAGAAAAAGACCACCTTTTGAATGTTATAAACACCTGTTAATATCCTTCGAATATTTTTTCTACCGCAGAGAAAAGAGAAAAAGGAGGTTACGCAGAGGTTTACTTCTCAGCGTTAACTTTGCTTCTCTTTTCTCTGAGATGTTCATACTGAGATTATTCGATAGCTTTATTTTAAACTTTTATAAAAATGAATCTCGATTTATCAGGGAAAAATGCACTTGTTTGCGGAAAGCACGCAAGGTCTGGGATTAGCCTCCGCAATAGAGCTTGCCGCTCTGGGCGCAGAAATAACACTAATGGCGCGCAACGAAATAAAGCTAAAGGAAGCTGTAAAAAAACTTAGCAATTCAAAAGGACAAAAACATAAATACCTTGTCGCAGACTTTCAAATACCGCAATTAGTAAAGAATGCAATCACGGACTATTTTTCTTCAAAGAATTCCATACATATACTGATAAATAATACGGGTGGCCCAAAAGGAGGCAAGGCAATGGATGCAACCACAGAAGAATTTTTAGAAGCGTTTAATAGTCATCTTATTTGTAATCATATACTCGTGCAGGCGGTGTTGCCTTCCATGAAGTCTTCCGGCTTCGGACGCATTGTAAATATTATTTCAACTTCTGTAAAGCAACCCATACCGAGGCTCGGTGTTTCCAATACTATTCGCGGTGCAGTGGCGAACTGGTCCAAAACACTTGCAAATGAATTAGGGGAATTTGGAATAACTGTAAACAATGTGTTGCCAGGATATACAAGGACGAGTAGGTACGACTCTATTGTAAAAAATAAAATGTCGGCGACTGGTTTTAATGCCGAACAAATAGAAGAAGAATTTTTAAAAGAAATTCCTATGAAAAAAATTGGAACACCGGAGGGATTTGGTGCAGCGGTTGCCTTTCTATGCACACCCTCCGCTTCTTACATTACGGGAATAAATTTACCCGTAGATGGAGGAAAACTTGCGTGTCTTTAAATAGATAGCTCGATAGATGAAGCTGGCACTCTTTTTATACATTAGTCAGTGCTGCAATTCTGCAGATTTATTACAAAAAACTTTTTAAAATGAAATTAATCAGAAATTATCTTTTTCTTTTTGCTTTTACTTCTCTGCTGTTCATGAGTTGTAAACCAAAAGATTCAGATTTTCAGACAAAAATCGAACAGAGCCTTAATGCATCTCCTGAAACTTCAGGCGTAACAGTTGTCGTGAAAGATGGCACAGCTACATTAAATGGAGAAGTAAAAGACCAGGCGGCAAGGGAAAAAGCAGGCCGTGCCGCAAAGGATGTAAACGGTATAAAAAACGTGGAAAATCATGTTACTGTAACTCCTGCCGTTGTTGAAACACCTCCTGTAGATGTGAATAGTGATGCTACTTTAACCCAGGGAGTGTTAGATGCTACAAAAGTTTTGCCTACGGTGACAGCGAATGTG
>JBBPZF010000637.1:0-3048 GCA_038199105.1 Chitinophagales bacterium
GAAGTATATCTTAAACTGGAAGGAATCTCAACAAAAGAAGCTGCACGTTTTCTGATTAAGAACGATGTGTGGATTGAAGAAAGCGATTTCAAAACCCTTGCCGCTTCTACAGCTCCCATTTCGTTTCTTGGATTTACAGTTATCAATGAAAATGAAGTATTAGGCGAAGTGGTCGAAGTAATAGAGCAGCCTCACCAGGTATTATGTAAAATATTAATTGAGGGAAAAGAAGCCTTGCTTCCTTTACACGAGCAGACGCTTGAAAAAATTGATAAAAAGAAACGTACGCTTTACTTAAATCTTCCGGAAGGTTTACTTGATATTTATAAAGATGCTTAAATCCGAATAGCTAAATTTGTTGGCCGGATTATGCAGTCTTCTACATCAAATATTATTGCGCATTTTGATCTCGATTCCTTTTTTGCTTCGGTTGAATTTGTAAGAGATCCATCCTTAAAAGGCAAGGAAGTAATTGTAGGTGGAAGCCGTGAAAGAGGCATTGTAACTACGTGCAGCTATGAAGCCAGGAAATACGGTGTACATTCTGCTATGCCCATGAAAACCGCGATGCGCCTTTGCCCGCATGCAATCATTGTAAAGGGTAACTATAACGAATACACGAGATATTCGCGGTGGGTTACACAAATTATTGCTGCCAGAGCTCCCCTTTTTGAGAAGGCTTCTATAGATGAATTTTATATTGACCTGAGTGGTATGGATACTTTTTTCAACCCACTTCAATGGACGATAGATCTTCGTGAATTGATAACCAGTGAAACAGGGTTGCCCATATCTTTTGGCATTGCAAAAAATAAAATGGTTGCTAAAATGGCTACCAATGAAGCAAAGCCAAACGGCTTTTTGCAAGTACCTGCCGGTAAAGAAAAAGAATTTCTTGCTCCGCTGGATGTAGATAAAATTCCCGGTGTTGGTGCACAGGCAAAACAGGTGTTGATTTATAATGGTTTTAAAATTATCCGGGACATACATAATTCTACGCCGGAAAAAATGGAAAAGCTTTTAGGAAATTGGGGCCATGAATTATGGAATAGGGCACAGGGAATCCATCATTCAACTTTATCAGCATATCATGAAGCAAAATCTATTTCTACAGAAAATACCTTTGAAGAAAATATAATAGAAGAAGCGAAACTTATGAGTGAAATAGTAAGGATGACGGAGAAGATTGCTTACGAACTGAGAAAAGATGAAAAGCTTGCAGGCTGCATAACTATCAAAATAAGGTACCCTGATTTCGAAACCACATCCCGGCAAGTTAGTGTTCCATTGACCTGCGCCGATGATGAAATAATTCCGGTCGCAAAAAATCTGTTTCATAAATTATACAAAAAAGGAAAACCTGTGCGCCTGTTAGGCGTAAGGTTAAGCGAGCTTTCTAATAACGCTCTTCAAACAAACCTGTTTCAGGATGCGGAAAGAAAAAGCGTTTTGTATAAGGCAATTGATGATGTAAAGAACCGGTTTGGAAAAAGCAGCGTAATGCGGGCAGCAGGAAAATTAAACAGCGGCAACAAGAATATCATATAAAGTTTTCTTTTCTAAAATTTTTAAAGTGGCATCCCTGGTAATGGTCATCATCTTTCTAAGGCCACAATGCTGCTCATTGCAGTCTGCGCACTTTTCATAAAAGTTAAGACTTACACACGGCAGAAGCGCGATAGGCCCGTTGATTACCCTTATTACTGTTGCCAGGGAAATGTTCTTTGGTGAAACCTTAAGGCTATATCCTCCGCCTTTGCCCTTTTTACTTTTCAGCAGGTTAGCTTTTTTTAATTCATTCAAAATATTTTCAAGAAACTTGAGCGGTATATTTTTCTCTGATGCAATACAACTAATTAGCACGGGCCCTTTGCCATAGTTGTCAGCTAAATAACTGAGGGCCCTAAAAGCATATTGTGTTTTTTTCGATAGCATTAAGCGGCAAATTTACCCTTGTGTAAAGACATAATTTAGAAACTTTAGAAAAATATACAAACTTATAACATTATTCCCTACCAAATTGGTAGGATTGTTAATACCTTCGGGAAATCTTTTAATAAAAATTTTATTTTATGAGTTTACAATTAGGGGACAAAGCTCCCGACTTTACTGCCGAAACAACTGAAGGCAAAATTAATTTTTATGATTTTCTTGGTGATGGCTGGGGCGTGCTTTTCTCTCACCCCGCTGATTACACACCGGTATGTACTACTGAACTTGGAAGAACAGCGGCCTTAAAAAATGAATTTGAAAAGAGAAATGTGAAAGTGCTTGCAGTAAGTGTGGATCCGCTTGATAAGCATCATGGTTGGAAAAATGATATTAATGAAACACAAAATGTAACAGTGGATTTTCCCATCATTGCTGATGAAGATAAAACGGTGGCAAACCTGTATGGCATGCTGCATCCAAATGCTTCTGCTACTGCCACGGTGCGTTCATTGTTTGTAATCGGCCCCGATAAAACCATCAAGTTAATGATCGTTTATCCTGCTTCTACAGGACGGAATTTCAATGAAGTTATTCGCGTAATTGATTCTCTGCAACTCACTGCGGATCATAGTGTAGCCACTCCTGCGGACTGGCAACATGGTGAAGATGTAATAGTGTCTCCTTCAATTAATACAGAGGATGCTGAAAAGAAATTTCCTAAAGGTGTGAAAGTAATTAAGCCTTACCTGCGTTACACTCCACAACCAAATTTATAAGAAGGTAGATTTTAAAAAGGGACAGGATTTATTTCCTGTTCTTTTTTAATTGTTGCAGCAATGCTCTCATATCCTTTGGAAGTGGCGCTTCTATTATCTGTTCTTTCCCCTGGGCATCTTTAAACTCTAGTTTAAAGGAATGCAGTGCCAGCCTGTTGATCATCGGCCTTTCTTCCTCATCGTGCTGGCTTAATTTATATTTTCTTTTGAATGAAGAAAGCAAAACAGGTTTTCCATCTCCATAAAGAGGATCGCATATAATGGGATGACCGGCAAATTTCATGTGCACCCTTATTTGATGCGTTCTGCCAGTGTGTATCTTAAACTCTATCAAAGAATA
>JBBPZF010000638.1:0-5736 GCA_038199105.1 Chitinophagales bacterium
AGCAGGTAGTAAAGTATGGTTATTATTATACACCCATCATCACGGGTAATATTCATAAGCAGATAGAAAAAAGATTTAATAATAACGGTGCGCCGGAATTAAGCGAAAGAGAAAAAGAACTCCTCAAATATTTATGTACCGATATGAGCTATGCAGAAGTTGCTAAGAAAATGTTTTTAAGTGAGTCAACAGTTGATACCTACCGGGGAAGGCTATTCGAGAAGTTTGAGGTAAAGAATCGTATTGGCCTTATACTAAAAGCCGTGCATTCAGGGTTGGTTAGCCTGTAAAGGAATTTCCATATCAATCAAAGTACCCTGTCCGGGCGCTGTCTTCAATACAAATTTTCCATTCATATAATTGATCCTGTTCTCAGCGCTTTGCAGGCCAAATGATTTTGTAAAGTCTGCTGTTTTTAAATCGAAGCCTTTGCCATTATCCTGTATGCTTACGGTTATGGTTTTATCATTTGAGCCAACAAATACTTTTAGCTCTTCCGCATCGCTGTGCTTTGCTGCATTCAGTACCAGCTCACAAATGATCCTGTAAATGTTTGCTTGTATTTCAGGCGAAGGAATAGAATGTACCTTATGCGTGAAAATAATTTTCTTATTATATGCCGGCTGAATATTTTCAAAATATTCTTCTACGGCACGTATCAACCCTTTTGAAGTAAGGCCTTTCGGCATCAGGTTGTGGGCCACATTCCGTATTTCTGAAATGGAATCTTCTATGATCTTTTCTGTTTTACCTGCCAACCCATTTTGTAATTCATCTTTATTATTTATCAGCCTTTTGAAGTTTATTTTTATGGCAGCCAGCAAAGGGCCGATGTTATCATGAAGGTCATTGGCAATTCTTTTGCGTTCATCATCCTGCAGGGTTACCAGTTTTTTTAATGTATCAGTTTTATCATTTTGCAGCAGGAGCACTTGTTTTTTCTTTTCATTATTTTCCTCCAGCAGGTTATAAAATAACCCAAAGGCAAGAATAAAATTTTCCATTAGGGCTGCGAGCGTTATGCCATGCTCGTTAATAAAATAATTATTGATATACCCGGAATTAGAAAATAATTGCACCAGGGACATAACAGATAAAACCGCCATAGCAATGGTAAATATTTTAGCCGTGGCACCGAAACGTATGAGATACGCCGGTGTAAATACAATAAGGCAGATAGAAAATAATAATCCAATATGCCACACTTGCATCAATATTGTCCTTACCATTGGTGAAAGATTGTGTATCAACAAAAGCATCATGCCGGCGATAAATAACGGCAGAATGTATAACATGGCTCTTAGCATTTTTTGCAGCCATTGTTGCCGCTGCAGGTTTTGCTCAAACACTTTTGTCAATAATAATATTAAAAAATAGCCCACGCCTAAGCTGCTTACCGGCTTAATAATTTCATTGATTACGGGAAGCCGTGGATAGACTAACGGGAACACGTAACCGTAATGAGAGAATATCCATATTGATATACAACTTATAAAGCCGAGGTAAATAGAAAATACCCGCTTTTTGAAAAGATACCACGCTAAAAAAATACTAAAAATAATAATGCACACGACGCCCAGGTATAATAACACTATTCTGTCGTGAGCCTGGTAGTTTCGCTGCAGCCTTTCACTACTTACAATTTCATACGTGACATTTATATTTTTTTGAGGAGCCTTCACGGCAACCAGGTAATAAGAAGGATCAGGCCCTATTACAAGAGGTACCGTATGCCAAACATAAAAGGCATGGCTATTATAAGGTATAAGTGCCCCGGCCTGGTACAATAAATCATTTTTTACGCCGGGGTAAACTTGGTAGATGCGGATGGTATCAAGGCTGGTATTATCTATTGAAAGCACTCTCTCAACAATGCCATGTAAAGAAGAAGTTTTAATTAAAAAGTATTTAAATTCATTCCCAACAATACTATAGTTAATACGATCATTATTTCCTTTCTGGAAGTGTAACGAAGAAGAATTTAGGTTGCTGATTATGGTATTGACGTTGTCACCATCTTTTATTTTATAGAAGCTATCTGTAACGTTTTGCTCCTGCGCCGTTACCTGGAAAGAGGCGGTGACAGCAATAATAATCAACCACAAATATTTTAATTTTCCTTTCCAATGGAGAAGAGACAGAAATGGTTTGCCAATGCAAAAATGTATAGCGTATATCACTTGCCGGGAGTTATAGAACAATCAGGGAATTATGCCGGCGTTTTAGAAAGCGATAGATTTTTTAAAAGATTGGAAGGCACAAAATAAACATACTTGCCCGATTTAAAAAGGGGAAAAATACGGTTTATAACTAATTCGTATAAAAAAAGAAGCAAAGTAAATTGAAGTGAGAAGGTAAGATGCGCATCAAGCCTTGCGTAATTCTACGATGTACCACAGTAAATTCATAACCTTAATAATAGAGTAATGCTGCCCTTGTGCAGGGAACAGAGCCGCTATATCTTTGTACCAGAAGTTGATTGATGTTCAACAAACATTAATCATCCCGCTTAAACCGGGAATCCAAAATATCCATTGAAAAGAGCCACCTATCCAATTATCCAATAGAAAAGTAACCAATCCGATATCAGTCAACTTCTATTTTTTCTTTTATCCAATACCGGCGATTAACCTAACAAATCCAAAGAAACCAACCAACTATCCTGGTGTAAATACCCACCCCTGGAATTAAAAATTATTTAAGCCTGCAGCGATGCAGGCTTTTTTATTGGTGTCCCTTTTCTTCATAAAATTTATGGTGCAGAGGCTCTTTTATTCAAACAAATAAATACCGGAAAGTAACAATCATTTAAACAAATTCCCTAAGCCACCGCCAAGGCCTGATAATGATTTTGAGATGCTATCCATTGAGATACTTGAATCATTGGGGTCAGTAGCTTTGTGCGCAAACTTCTGAAGCAGGCCTGGAATGGCTCCTGCAATAGCCCCGGTAATTGCGGGTGAGAGCCCAAACTTGCTTGCAAGACTACTTACTAAGCCGCCTTCGATAGCTCCTGCAACAGGACTGCCACTGGTAGCGCCGCCTTGAAGCATAGAAAGTAACCCACCTAAACCACCTGCTCCCGAGGCCTGGTTTTTTATCCCTTCAGTGACGTGGGTGGCAATTTCTTTATGCACTTCATCAGCCTTATCTGCCGGTATTGCAGCATTCACTTCAGGATTATTTCCCAAATGTTCTTTTACAAGATCTAAGATTTGATCAAACATAATTTTTAATTTTTACACAATATAACAGTAACTGTACCAAAAGAGTTTATCCTTTAAAATAAATCAGTGATGGTTGATAAGAGTTTTGAAGCGCATTCATAAACTGAATAGCCCTTTGATTTTGCCTACAGCAATTGGTTTACATCGATATTTACTTTTAAAAATCAAAGGGCTGTAACTTTGTTTAATTACCAAAAGCTTCGAACATTTCATGGCATCTCATAAAAAAATTAATCCTTTTTGGAAACAAAATAATGATACCGGCTTTGCAGCTAACAGCAATGATGTAGGTGGTCGTTTTATTAATAAGGATGGGAGTTTTAATATTGTAAAAGAAGGCATGCCCTTCCACAAGAGGTTTAGCACATTCTATGATATGCTTAACCTGCCCTTGTGGAAATTTATTGCGGTGATCTTTCTTTTCTATTTCGTCATTAATTTTATTTTTACATGCATGTACATTATGCTTGGCCCGCAACAGCTTGATGGCCTGGCCAATGGTAATCACTGGCAGATTTTTAAAGAAGTATTTTATTTCAGCACGCAAACTTTCACAACTGTGGGCTATGGGCATGTGAGTCCGGCCGGTGATGGGGCGAACATAATATCCGCCGTGGAATCGCTGACAGGATTGCTTTCACTGGCAATTGCAACAGGCCTTATCTATGGCCGTTTCTCCAAGCCAAGAAGCTACCTGGCCTTCAGTGAGCAGGCGTTAATAGCTCCTTACAAAGATGGCAGCGGCCTTATGTTTCGCTTTGCTGCTTTTAAAGATAAACATGCCCTTACTGACCTGGAGGTAAGATTAACTACCGGCTTACTCGTGGCGGAAAATGATGTGTCTGCTTACAAATATTTTACACTTGAACTGGAAAGAGCCCGCGTAGACAGTATGCCTATGGCGTGGACAGTTGTACACCCGATAAACGAAAACAGCCCTTTTCACGGCTTTACGGAAGAAGATATGAAAACTGCTGACGTGGAACTTTATGTAATGCTACGAGGCTATGATGATGTGTTCTCCAATTATGTGCAACAGCGCACTTCCTACACTTTCAATGAAATATTTTTCAATCGGAAATTTGTACCGATGTACCGGGAAAGCGATGATGGCATATCAACCATTCTTGAATTGCACAAACTTAATGTACACAAAAGCGTTTAATCGTTATCGTTAGGCTTACCCCGACCCTCCCCTCCTCCAAAGGAGTCCTTTCGGACGAAGGAAAGGAAGACATAAACTTAGAAACCTGTTAAGTTGTTTGATTTTCTATGCAAGCATCTTTTATGCGTTGTGGTTATTCACTTGTACCAGAAACAAATTTATTAGCAGAGAGAAAAACCGCAAAGGCGCTAAGACACAAAGATGCACGAAGACTTTGCGCAACTTAGTATCCTGGATCTTAGTGGTTCCTCTCAAAAAATTGTAAAATAGTTTACTGCGCATCATTCCTCGGATCGCTTCCAAACTTCAAGAGGTATTCTTTTGGCGGTTGTTTGCCCAATAAGTTTTTTACAAAATAATCCCAGCGGCGGCGCATCATATAAAGTGAATATTGGCCATAACCGTGATGGCTATTCGGAAATACAATAAGGTCATAATCTTTATTTGCTTTTTCCAACGCCTCTACTACAAGCAAAGTATTGGATGGAGGCACATTATCATCCATTAGTCCGTGAGCCAATAACAGCTTGCCTTTCAGGTTTTTTGCATATACCTCGTTTGCTTGTGATTCGTAATTGGAAATACCATTGCTATTTTTTGTAAGCAAGCCATTATATCTTTCTCCCCAATCATCTTCATAATTTCGGTTGTCATGATTACCTGATTCTGAAATGCCTACTTTAAAGAAATCAGGATAGCGAAACATGGCAGCGGCTGTTGCAAAGCCACCGCCTGAATGTCCCCATATTCCAACACGATTTGTATCAATGGAAGGATAACGCGCTGCAAGCTGGCGGATACCTGCAACCTGGTCAGGCAATGTATTCTCAGCCATATTTCCATAATTCATATCGTGGTAACTTTTGGAGCGAAGCGGGTTGCTTGTGCCTTCTATCTGCACTACTATAAATCCTAATTCTGCGAGCGCCTGGTTGTCGCCGCGTGAAGCTATAAAAGACCAGCTTCCAACGCTGCCACCCTGCGGGCCGGGGTAGATATAATCAATGATGGGATATTTTTTTGCAGCATCCATTTTTGTGGGTGTGTACATCAATCCATAAATATCTGTTTTACCATCAGCAGCCTTTACCGTAAATGGCTTTGGTGGTTGCCAGCCGGTAGCTTTCAACCTTGATACATCTGTTTTTTCGAGAGGTGTAATTACTTTGCCGGTTACATTTTTTAATACACTTACATCAGGTACATCCGGTTGTGAATAATCATCAATAAAATAATTTTCGCCAGGTGATAAAGAAATTTCATGATTACCTGTTTCAGGTGTAAGGGCAACAAGCTTTTTTCCGTCAAAATTTATTTTATTGAAATGCGTGAAATAAGGATTGG
>JBBPZF010000639.1:0-2799 GCA_038199105.1 Chitinophagales bacterium
AAATAGTACCGTTTCCATAATGCTGATAGAACTCATTTGCCCGTAATAAATATTTTTTCTTAAAAAGAAAGCCATCTTTCCATTTGTACATTACGGGCCCTGTTTTATATCCAAACCAATAGCCTGCCACATTACCGGCAAACGAGGCAACAATCACAAATAGTAATATAAGTCCGTAATGAAAATTAAAAAAAACTGAAGCATCATAATGCACATTAAAAAAATTGGAGGCAAGCTCATGTATGTAAATGCCGGCTGTAAATAGTAAGCTGTCACCCGGCAAAAAAAATCCGGCAAACAGGCCGGTTTCAGCAAATATTATTAACAGCATTACATACAGCCCTCCATGATAAATAACCCATTCTATAAATTGCTGATAAATCCCCATTGCTCAATAATTTATTTTAAATGCGACCAGCCTGTCCTTATTAAGCGCTATTTCTAATAGCTTTTTGAACCAAATCACTTTAAAAGCAATTTTGATTTTCTAACCTTAAATAATAATTATTTAAACTTATAAACCATGCCCGGCATTAAATGCCCATACGAATACTCCAGGTTAAAAGTTACCGTGTTCTTTCTTTGACCCGGCGCTTTTAATTTAGAATAGCGATGGTAATTATTCACTACCTGCTTGCCTGACAAATATCCCAACGCGGCGCCCACAAAAACATCTGTAGCCCAATGTTTGTTTTCTGTTATCCTGCTAAGGCCAATCATAGTGGCAGCGCTGTATGCAATGATTGGAATAAGGGGTTTGTCTTTATATTCCAAAGCAAAAACTGTTGCTGCAGCAAACGCAACCGTTGTGTGACCGGAGGGGAAAGAGCTATATGATTTTTTACCGCTGACAGTTTTCGCCGTTTTTGAAAAAGGGCCTAAAAATTTTGGCTCAGGATCTGTACCTACTGGATAATAAGATGGCCGGGTACGTCCTGACAAATATTTTGTAACGGTCTCTACTGCAGCCCCAGTTATGTACGCCTGCGTTGCCAGCAAAATAGTGGTTTGCATTTTTACATTTTTAAAAATAAATCCATAGGCGCCCAATGCAGCAAGCGTGTAGCCCTCATAGTTACCTCCAAAATTTGTGACGTACTTGCTTACGTTATTTAAGCCGGTATTTCTATTGCGAAGCTTTAGAGCCCCCTTCTGTATTGGCTCGTCGGCAAATGAAAGCGCAACCGTTGCCAGTGTAAATTTTCCGAAGTTGCCCCAATCCTTTTTGCTCATGTGAAATGGCTTTGTAAAGGACTGTTTCAGATCACTGCCAAGAAGAACAAAATAGGAATTGAAGGTTATTTTCGTCTCTTCATTATAAGCCCTTGGAGCAATGTTATTGACCTGGCCGCCGGCACTATCGGTTTTTCTATTCAGGCTATCCAGTTTATTAATCAGCGTGTCAGTCTGCTGAGAAAATCCCATAGCAGGGAGAAAAAATAATACAACGAATAATAGTTTCATGTTATGGAGCATAGGTTATTTTTCAAATTTATGTAACATTGCTTTAATTAATGATTCGTCATTTTTATTAATTTACCTTCTTCGGTAAAAGTTAAGCGCTGCCTGTCTAACATTACATTATAATTTATTTCACCGTTATCTTTCGTAATTTTTCTGGCTTTCGTAACTTTTTGATCTTTCTTATTTTCAGCCAGGTAATTCTTAATTCCATCCGGAACTGCTGAAATTTTTATGGTATTTTCTGTTTGCAGCAAATCGCCGGCCATATTGTAGAGTAACGATACGTCTTCACCGCCGGATGTAAAGGTTGCTTCGAAAACCGAATCTTCTGTTTCCCAATCGGCGTCAATGTGTGGATGCTGTTTCTTAAAATTGTGTACTACTTTTTTTGGTATTTGCCAGGTCTCAAATTTTTGTTCGCAAGAGATCGATGTAGTTAAAAATAAAATAAACGGCAGGACGATTTTTTTCATCAGTTACAAGTTAGCCGCTAAAATTAGCGGCAGAATCTGTGTAGAATTTGAAGGCGTAAAATAAGTTTTATTCACCGGCAGAAGCATATTGCCTTCAAAAATTGACGACGATCGTATGCATGGGCTCTTTATAATTATAAGCTACTTGAAAGCCGCATGTCTCGCATATTTTTTTTACAATTGCTAATCCCAGCCCAAGCGAATCGGCAGATGAATCACTTTTTTTAAATCTCTCAAATAACTCGTTAGTTTCTACTGAAGGCCGCTGCCCTGTGTTTGAAACTGATAAAGTGTTGCCCGATAAATTGATTTCTATCCAGCCATTTTTATAGTTATGCTTTATGTTATTAGTCATAATATTTGAAATAAGTATTTCCATCAACGACCTGTTTGCAAACAGAGAAACGGCAGGGGCTATATTCTTTTTTATACAAATATTTTTTGCACTGGCGAGCTCTTCAAAATTGTTTATGTGGTCTGAAAGAATATCAGAAAGTTCTACTTTTTCAACATCTATAAACTGGCTATTGTCTATTTTGGTTAACAGCAACAGCGATTGATTGAGCCTCGAGAGCCTTTGTGTGGCTTCGGTAAGTGAAGCAATACAATTCACCTGTACATCGTTCATGTTCTCAGATTGCATAAGCAACTCGAGCTTCATTTTCATAATGGCAAGGGGTGTTTGTATTTCGTGCGAAGCGTTTTCGGTAAAACTTTTTAGTGTTTCATAGTCCCTGCTTACCTTGTCTGTCATCATCACCACCGTTTTATTAAGCTCTGCAAACTCTGATATATTTGTTGGATTTAACTGCAGCTTATTTTTTGAGGAAATATTATATTGCTTCAATTGTTCCAGCGTTGA
>JBBPZF010000640.1:0-8211 GCA_038199105.1 Chitinophagales bacterium
CTATGGAGCAAAGCAAAAATTGATACCAGATGGCGATTGGTTGTTTGATACAAATATCAACGCCGGCAATTTTAATAATCAAAATTTTACTTATGAAAATATGTATGTATGGCTTGGCTTTTCTGCAAGAAAAAAAATCTACGATCTTTTAAAAGAGACGTTGAATGATACCGCGATTTCAGTGGATATGTATGCTTATGATTACAATGATCCCGTGATTGCGCAGATGTGCCTTGACCTTGCAGCAAGAGGAAGCATAAGAATGATAATGGACAATGCATCATTGCATACAGGTGATAAAGCGGAAGAAGATGATTTCACGCAGCGGTTTTCATTAGCGGCAACAGGACGTGCAGAAATATTCAGGTGCCACTTTGCACGCTACTCACATTGTAAAATAATTATTTTAAAGAAAAACAATAAGCCTTATAAAGTGCTGACGGGCTCTACGAATTTTTCTTACACAGGCCTTTATATAAATGCGAATCATGTATTGGTTTTTGATAGTGAAAATGTAGCTGAATATTACGGGGATGTTTTTAATGCCTGTTGGAAAAATGGAAAAGCTCCGGCCTTTCGTGAAACTGATTTTGCCTTACATCCAAGAAAATTTTACAAGCCAGGCGTGCCGACAACGGAAGTTAATTTTTCTCCTCACACGGCGGAATATGCTAAACAACTTATTGACTCGGTCACAAAAAACGTACTCGATAAAAGCACAAAGTCTGTTTTGTTTTCTGTGATGGAATTGGGCGCAACCAGCACTGGTAGCCTGATACCAGCGTTGCGGGAGTTGCATAAAAATGATGCGATCTACACGTATGGCGTAACAGATAGTAGTGGAGATGAAATATCGTTGTATAAGCCAGGGAAAAAAACAGGCTTGCTTATAAATGCGAAAGCTGCCAACCGTGAACTGCCGCCGCCATTCAATAAAGAACATTCGCTCGGGCTTGCCCATGCCATACATCACAAGTTTGTAGTGATTAATTTTAATAAGAGTGATGCAAAAGTATATTGCGGTTCTTCCAATCTTGCGCTCGGTGGTGAACAAGATAATGGAGATAATTTATTATGCATAAAAGATACCGATGTTGCTACAGCATTTGCTATAGAAGCTATCCGGTTGATAGATCACTATAACTTCAGGTCGTTAAAAGACAAAGAAGAAAAAGACGCGGAGAAGAAACCCATTACACTTGATGATACCGGCAGATGGGTTGATAAATTTTATGATGAAAATGATATTCGTTATGTAGAACGAATTTTATTTGCCTGATTCAGGCGCAAGAGATTTTAATGAAATCTTAGTTAAATTATAAATGAATATTTGCAGCGATTGAATATGTTTGAGGGTCATTAAAGTGTATGAAATTAAAAACTACAATTTTCATTTTAAATATATTATTCGTCTGTAGCCAAATACAGGCGCAGGTTTGCACTAAATTAGGCCAAAACCCTTCTACTGCTTTCCCGGTTTGTGGCACCAATACTTTCACACAGGATACCGTTCCGTATTGCGGTGGCAGAGATATCCCCGGACCTTGCAGCAAGGATGGTCTTAAAGACTTAAACCCGTTTTGGTATAAATTCACTTGTTATACTGCCGGAACGTTAGGATTTAAAATAACACCTGTCGATCTTAATGACGACTATGACTGGCAGATATTTGACATTACCGGGCAGGATCCGAATAATGTTTATAAGGACGCCTCCTTGTTTGTAGCATGCAACTGGTCTGGTAATACAGGCACCACCGGTACCAACGCTTCGGGCATTTCTTTGCGGGATTGTGCAGGCCCGGCCTATCCTACGTTTAGTAAAATGCCTTCATTAAAAATGGGTCACAATTATATTTTATTGGTGAGTCATTTTACTACTTTCACGCCTTCCCAAAAAGGATACACTTTATCTTTTGGTGGCGGCACCGCAGTGATCACGGATCCGGTACTGCCCGATTTAAAAGCTGCAAGTACTTCCTGTGATGCAACTCAAATTACCGTGGTGCTTAATAAAAAGATGAAATGTACAAGTCTTGCTGCCAATGGAAGTGACTTTACTATTTCCTCTGGCAATTCAACTATTATTTCCGCTGCAGGCAATAGTTGTGCGGCCAGCTTTGATATGGATACTGTACAACTTAAACTGAATAAGCCTTTACCCTCCGGTAATTATACTTTGACAATTGTCAAGGGCAATGATAACAATACGCTCCTGGATAATTGTGATAGAAATATTCAACCCGGCAACAATCTGCCATTCCAGGTGTTGCCTGTACAACCTACATTTATGGATAGCCTCACAACACCTGCGTGTGCGCCACAATCTATACACCTCGTTTTTGAGAAGAATATCTTATGCTCATCCATAGCAACCGATGGAAGTGATTTTAAGATAACAGGCCCTTCGCCTGTGACAGTTAGCAGTGCCGCGGGCAATTGCGTAAATGGAGTCAGCAGCGAGATCACCTTAAATTTAGCAGGTGCAATAGTGGTTGGAGGAAATTACCAGGTGACGCTATTGAATGGCAGCGATGGCAATACAATCATAAACGAATGTGGCCAGCCGACTCCTGCCGGATCTTTTATAAATTTTTCGCTGAAAGATACTGTCTCGGCTTCCTTCACTTATCAATTAGCGCAGGGCTGTGCTGCCGATACTTTTTCTTTTTTTCATAATGGCAACAATGGTGTGAATAGTTGGTTGTGGAGCCTTGATTATGCAGGCAGCAGCACTAAACAAAACCCCACAGCTATTTATAATAACTTCAGACCTAAGACCATTGTATTATCAGTATCCAATGGCCTTTGCTCCGATAGTGCTACACAAATAATTACGTTGGATAATGAATTGAAAGCTGCTTTTGAGGTCAACAACATAATATGCCCAGAGGATACAGCAACGTTCGTAAATAATAGTATTGGAAATATAGTTTCATATAGTTGGGACCTCGGCGATGGAACCATAAGTAATTTACAAACCCCTTTACCGGAACATTATCCCGTATTATTAGCGGAAAAAATTTACACGCTACGCCTCATTGTAAAAAATAATATTGGTTGTTTTGACACGGCACATAATAATATGAAAGTCTTGAAGTCGTGCTATATAGCAGTTCCAACTGCGTTTACCCCTAATGGTGATGGCTTAAATGATTACCTCTTTCCGCTTAATGCATTTAAAGCAGACAACCTGGATTTCCAGGTATATGATCGCCGGGGAAACTTAGTGTTTCATACGAATGACTGGACGACCAAATGGGATGGAAGAATAAAAGGCGAACCGCAGGATACGGGTGTTTATGTGTGGATGCTTAGATATATAAATCATGATACAGGCAAAAAGGTTTTTCAAAAAGGTACGTCTATCCTGATACGTTAGTTTATCTTTTATTGGAAAACATATTCCTAGCGAACTAATTTTTTTTTGAAAACAATAGGCGATTTTCTTTTATCAATTCTCACGGCTTCTTTTAATAATTTCACAATGGCACTCTCATCAATTTCTTCAGGGGATGTATAAATCTTATAAAAAATTTGTTTGTTAGTTCCATGCGTGAGGTAATCGTCAACATCATTCAATTGATTGCCATACCAGAAGCCCAACAGCACGCCAATCTTAGTTCCACCTCTGGGAATAGTTGCAGGCCAAACTATGCAGATGCCCCTCTTGCCATAAAAAAAAGGAACACCGAAAGAAATTTTTTCACCACATTCCGACGGCAAATTTTCTTTTATTATTTGCCGTAGCACGTCAACAATTATTCTTTCATTCTCAGGAAGAATTTCATACAATTGAATAAGCGAATTGCGTTTCAAAATAAACTGGGTTCCTGGTAAATAATTTTATAAAAAACTTTCACGATATAGCTTAAAATCAATTAATTGAATGAAACGCATACTGCTATTAAGTTTCACGGCCCCTTTCCTTCGGAGAGGGGGTTGGGGGAGAGGCCAATAACAGCAAGATTTTCATTAGTTTAGCTGGCAAATAATTTATAAAAATTATTTGATTTTTGTAATCCTTACGTAGTCCAGCATTGCCTGGTTTACATCTACATTCATATTTTCATTATACGGCTCAAAAGCCAGCACCAGGTTGTGCGGCCCTTTTTTAAGTAAGACATGCACCGAATTGCTATAGCCCCAATTTGACCATTCATCTACACCCCGCTGTGGAAACACAAAAGTTCCCACCTTATTGTCTCCATCTTTTAATGCCCTTATGGCGCACTTGTTCTCAGTGTTCGTTGGCCCGTTGCCGTTAGCATACCTGAAGTCTATTGCATATAATCCATCTTCATCAATTGTTATGGGCATAGTTAGCCTTGTATTTTTCTGCTTGCTTATTTCCACAAAGCCATCCCCGGAAAAACCTTTGTACGGAAGATTTTCTTTTGGTGCAAAATTTTCAACTTCATAAATTTTCACAGAATTATTTTTTGCAAGTACTGTCGGTTCACTTGCAAATGATTCATAACCTTTATCATCAACGGCTATCACCTGGTAAGATGCATACCCGTTGTTATTTACGGGGGCAGATAAATTCTTTGTCTTTAAAATTTGTTTGCCATTTTCTACAACTTTATATAAGCTTGCTCCTTCTATTGCAGGCCATGATAAATTATTATCCGATAGAACAGCGGCCGGTGTCGGCAGCGATGTACGGTTAGGTAATTCATTTATTTCACCGCCAGGTTTGTTATCAGCCAATATTATTTTTATTGAATGTTTTCCCACAAGCGTTGCAGGTACAAATGGCTTAGGCAAAATTTTTCCATCAAGTGCGAAAGATTTTATCTTATTGCCATAGCCTTCCATGTCAATATTCAGTTTTGAATTGCGATAGGTGAAATTTGACAGGCTTCTCTTTCCTTTCAACTGGTAAGGAACAAAAGGATTGAACGTTAAACCATTCGGCTGGAAGCCAATACCAAAAATAATTTTGTGAACTAAACTAAGACTCCCGGAAAGGCTCCACAGCATATTGCTCGAGTTGATTTGTGTGCCTTTATAATCGCCATCATCCGCAACAAAATTTTCTTTATTGGTTAAGAACATGGCGGCAGGCCGGTAAATGGAAGCAATGCTTTGTAACAGTGAATTTTCATGTCCTGCTTTTGCCGAAGCCTGTGCCCAGTAAGCTTCTACAAAAGGCCACACAGCGTTATTGTGGTAAGGCGGTATGCCCGGTATTTGAGGATAAATGCAGGTGATACCAAATGCGGTTACGGGAGTTTTTTCAACAATAGTTTTTTGATGGGCTGCGTCGGCTATATCAAACAACACGCATAATGCTTCACCCAGCGCTTCGGATTTAGGAGATAATATTTTGAAATTTCTTCCATACAAATATTGGCTATAATAGCCTTTGCCTTCCATCCATAAATGTGTATTAATTCCATGTTTTATTTTTTCTGCATTGTCTTTGTATTTCTTCGCATCGCTTTCGTTTTTCAGCAAAGAAGCCATTTGCGATAGCACCATGTTGGCTTCATAATGCACCGCATTTGTGCCCAGGTTTTCTGATTCAAAAATATCCGCAGGCTGCATCCATTTCGGATAAGTTTGTTCACGCCAGTCGAGAAAAGAAGATTCGCCCCTAACCGTGCCTGTTATATCGTCATACACATTTCGCATGTCATCGTCTATGGAATTTTTAATGATGCCATAAGCTTCACGCAGCCAGTCTTCATCGCCGGTTACTTTATATAATTCCCACGCTGCCGTCGCCCATATCACTCTGTCGGTTGATACCGGCCAGGCGCCGCCGGTACCTGTATCCTGTATAATTTTCCCATTCTTTACTTTGCGCATCAGGCTGTATTTAGCCACTTTCGGTTGCAGGTAAGCCATTGATAAAATGATGCTGTAGCTTATGTCGCGTGTCCATACACCTGCCCATTCTTTACCAGTTCTGAAAGTGCTGTCGGGCTCAATGGCTTTTTGCATTTCTTCCAAAGCCATTTTATAAATAGCGTCGGAGATTAAATATTCGGAATGGTATTGCGGCGCTGAGGAAATGTCTTTAGTTAGCTTCCAGGAAGAGGCAAGGTCTTTTTCTTTTTTTGTTTCATTAAGTATGATTGTTGTTTCATAAATACCATCGCCATCCGGGTCTTTTAATCGCAGTTCATCATGATGAACTAAGTTATCAAAATCCCAAATCAGCGGAGCAGTATTGCCGGCAACATATACGGCTTTAAAATCTTCTTTATAAATTTTAGTACCATCAAACGTAGTGTAGAAGCCATTTTCATTAAATGCCTTTAGCACATCACGCATGTCCGCTTTTATTGTAAATTTTGTATCGGGTGTTAAGTAAATGCTCGCAGCATTTTTAATTTCATCCTCGTGTCTTTCGCCAAATTTTAAAACAGGCGTTTCGCATTTTCCGTTAGTTGCCACGCAATTGAAATGATGATCTGTGCCTGATTTCATTTCGTTATCCTTCCCATTTATACTAAATTTAAAACTGATTTCAGCACTTTGAAATGCATTGGCCGGGCTTTGATAATTAGAAGTAATTTCTGTTGAGGATAATGCTTTCGCAACAAAATTTCCCTGCACTATACTATCATTATAAATAGCGAAGGCATCATTTTTCCAAATAGTTTTTTGCTGTGCCATGCTGATGTTTGAAGCAAAAATATTTATTAGCAGGCAACAGGCAATAAAGAGATATTTCATCGGTAGTATTTATTTGTCAGAAAGATTTTAAGGATGTTAAAACAAATTCGCCACGCTTATTCACAAGATAAATAATCGGAAAGCACCTGTCGCTAATAATTATAAAATAGATAAAATTGCTATGTGGTCGTCAAGTAACAGCCTAAGAATAAATTATTTCGATGACATTTAAATTTGATCTAAATTGCTTTTGCTAAGCAATTCATTAAGCCGAAATGCTTACACGGCAAGAAGATTTGTTGCGACAACCTTCCCAAACGATTGCTGAAATATTTCTTTTTACCTTCTTGCCTTTCCCATAATTTAACCCTAAAAAAAATTACAAGTATGAATCGACATTATCCTTCCGCGTTTTTTATCAAACTTCCGGCTTTAATTTTCTTTACAATTACAATGACGATTTCTACGATAACCGGAAATATTTTTACAACCTTCATTAAAGCGGGTAAATAGAGGAAGAAACAATAATGAGAAATAGAAATATAAAGTTTAGAATTCAATATTCGTTGATAAAATTTCAACAGGTATTCCTGAAAGTCTTTTGTTTCAATCGCGCTATTATAATTCTTTTCTTTATTGTTGCCTCCTGCAAAAATACTTCGGTAAACAGCAATGAACTATTGTTTTGGTGCTCCAATAATAACCAGGAGATAACGCTCTGTACTAACATAACGGCCACGTGGAATCGAAATAATCCTGGGTCACCTGTACACATGCAGCCGATACCTGAGGGCCAGTCCAGCGAGGAAGTAATACTTGCTGCCGTAGTAGGCAAAACAGCTCCCGATATATATGCAAATATGTGGCAGGGAAATGTAGAAATGTATGCACATGCCGGCGTGTTGGTTCCTCTTGACACGCTAAAAGGATTTTTGAATTTTATCCATGAAAGATGCGATAGCAATGTACTAAAAGAGATTACTTCTTCTGATGGCCATATCTACCAGGTGCCGTGGAAAGCCAATCCCATCATGACTATTTATAACAAAGATCTTTTTGCAAAGAATGATATCCAGGGCCTTCCAAAAACGTATAGTGCTTACTTGCAGGCCGCTGAAAAGTTCAGACAAAATTATTCTCAAAGCGCCACGGCAATGCGATTTGGCTATACAGAAGTAAGCCCATTATGGTACCAAAGGCTGTTTAATTTTTATCCGTTATACCTTGCTGCTTCCGGCGGTGCGCCGCTCGTTGTAAACAATAAGGCAGCTTTCAATAATAAATATGCGATAGGTGTTTTCCGTTTTTTGCAAACCCTTTATACGCGTGACTATTTTTCCAAAGAGGGATCAGGCGCTTACAGCGATCCTTTTGTCATCCAAAAAATTGCTACCAAATGGACAGGGCCGTGGGAAATTCCGCATTTGAATAGTATCCCAAACAGAAATTTTGATTTTGATTATTTTCAGCCCATAATTCCTGATGATCATGCAGGCCCTGTATATACTTATGCCGATCCAAAAAATATTGTGATATTCAATACCTGTAAAAATCCACAGGCAGCATGGGATTTTGTGGAAAC
>JBBPZF010000641.1:0-2703 GCA_038199105.1 Chitinophagales bacterium
ATTATTGATTTGCATTTTTGAATAACACCTCTTATCTTCGCACTCCTTTAGAAACAAAATTTAGTAACAACCCAAAAAAATTTCTATTTTTTATGGCTGTAAAAATGAGATTGCAACGTCATGGGTCCAAAAAGAGACCTTTTTACTTTATAGTAGTTGCTGATGCCCGTAGTCCTCGTGATGGTAAATTCATCCAAAAGTTAGGCTCTTATAACCCGCTCACTGTACCTGCAAGTATTCAAATTGACAGGCAGAAAGCGTTAGAGTGGTTGCACAAAGGTGCTCAACCCACTGATACTGTGCGTCGTATTTTAAGCTTTAAAGGTGTGCTATACCTTAAGCATCTGCTTAGAGGTGTTACACTTGGCTTATTTGACGAGGCCGCCGCAATGGAGAAATTTACCAAATGGAGCACGGAACACGATTCTGAATTTGCGAAGAGGCAAGAATCACATAAGAAAGGTAAAACTTCAAGTCGTGGCCCGGTTGCACGAAGAACTGGTGTTGCACCCTCTACTGTTGCTCCTAAAAGTTCAGAGGCTCCGGCACCTAAGGTTGCTGAAGAGGCAAAGCCTGACACGGCAACTGCAGAACCCGTAACCGAATCTGCTACGGAAGGTGGAAGTGAAAAAGAAGCTACTAAATCTGCTGAATAATTTTTTTCTACATAGCTTTAAAAAAGCTTGTCTCAGTTTTGAGGCGGCTTTTTTGCGTTATACTTGCCTGTTATCCCATGTTCACATGTAGTGCTGTTAAGATTCACCACCCACCTATCCCTGCACATAATTAATAGTTATTTATAAGAGCTAAAATACAATGGCATTAAACTTGATATTTTTCCCTACAAGCCCTTTTAAACATTTTAAAAACTCACAAAAATGAAAATAGTTCGAATTTTAAGCAGCGCTATAATGATTATAGCTATATGCGCATTTTTTACTCCTGCGAAAAGCCAGGAAAAGCAGATAGACAAAATACAAGCTGCGACGCAGGTATTAACAGATTTTAGCAAGATGAAGGAAAGTATTCCTTCTGAATTACTCGAGATTACGCAAGGAATAATCATCGTTCCGAAATTAATAAATGCTGGTTTTGTTCTTTCGGGTAAAAGAGGAAAGGGTCTGGCTATGGTAAAGCTTGAAGATGGCAGATGGAGCAACCCGGCGTTTGTAACACTTACAGGCGGTGGTGTTGGCCTTCAGGCCGGATTACAGTCAATTGATCTCGTACTGGTATTTAAGAGCAGAGGAACTTTAGAGAATATCGGAAAAGGCAGCTTCACACTTGGAGGCGATATTTCTGTTGCTGCAGGCCCTGTTGGTCGTAGCTCGTCAGCCAGCACAGATTATAAGTTAGAAGCCGAAGTGTATTCTTATTCAAGAAGCAAAGGTTTATTTGCAGGTATAAGCCTGAATGGGTTGGCCATTGATATTGACGAAAAAGGAAATGAAGCATTTTATGGAAATGATATGGGTGCAAAAGAGTTGTTTTCAAATGCTCAGGAAAATAGTTCAGCAAATGTTGTAAAATTAAAAACTGAATTGAAGAGTATGTATCATTAAATATTTTTTCCGGATATTTTTAAGAGCTGCATTGTTTTAAATGCATTCTTTATGTTGTCAGGCATGTGCAGCTATAAGGTGCAAGTCCTTAATACCCTATACCAGTAGGGAGTATAAGCCTGGCGCAAGGGTGTCGTAGCTGACTGCGAATCCAAAGGAGGCTGGCGCCAGACGTTAGGCGAGGTCATAGTGAGCAGGCAACGACCCGCGCCTTTTCGATAGCCAAAGCCAAAAGTAAGATGCAGGAATTAAATGAATTAATGCGGAGAAGGTTACGGATAGGAATATGGAAACAATGCCCGATATACCCCGTGCATTAAACAACAAATATTTTATGCGGCAAAAATATGTGGGGTTCACTAACTATTGCTATTGGAAAACGGAATATCAGGGAAGACTTTTCTAACAAGCCCCGTGTACCGAACTGTAACGCAAGATGGTGTGAGAGGACAGGTAGCCAACTAATGACTACCTTCCTACTCGATTGAAATATATGGAGGAATAAGGAAAGTTAACCAATGATTCAAGCAAAGTAAACATGGATTATTGCCATCGCTGTAGTATTTTTGCAAATAATAATTTTCATTTTTAATGGAACTATTTTTTCTACAGACTTCTCCCAATATTAATAGCACGGTTAATTATCTTCCAATAGGCATTCAGCTCATTTTTGCAGTTGGTCTTTTAGGTCTTATGATTTTTGGTACCCATGTTTTAGGGCCCAAAAGAAAGACTACGGACAAGCTTCAAAATTTTGAAAGTGGGATTGAGTCCCGTGGCAATGCCCGCCAGCCCATGGCAATTAAGTATTTTCTTGTAGCCATACTTTTTGTTTTATTTGATGTGGAAGTGATTTTCTTCTATCCCTATGCCGTAAACTTCAGGGAATTGGGATGGCATGGTTTTGTAGCAGTATTGATGTTTGTTGGTTTTTTCCTTGCTGGCTTTTTTTACATAATAAAGAAAGGCGCGTTAAACTGGGAAGAATAATCCCAAACCCGTGGAGGGCTTTGAATCCATTTTTTAAAAATTTGGAAAGTGAAAATATGGTCAACAATATTGAAATAAAATTGAATAGTTGAATTGTAAAGTTGGTGTATGGTATCGTACATCTGACATCGTAAATCGTACATAATATGCC
>JBBPZF010000642.1:0-2224 GCA_038199105.1 Chitinophagales bacterium
AATTCTTATTCTAATTTATTTGCCGGTAATTTCTTTTTGTCACTAAATTAAGTTATTCACATTTCAGGCTTATTTACGTAAGGAATAATAGCAATTAATGCCTGATTGCAGCGGTGGCTTCCATAAACTGTTTGTTTTATTTCTTATTACGATAAACAGGCTGCTTCTCCTGCAAAGGAGTCCTTCGGACTGCCGGAGCCCATTGGTCTTCCCGGGAAAGGGATCACGCTTATATTTGCAGTATTTAAAAAACCTGCTCCGCTATATTAGCAGTACGGCTATATAACATCATTCTTTATAAAAATGACCAAAGATTATCCTGGCGAAAGATGGAAAAATGTTGCATTTGATTTTGCGTTTACCAATAAGTTTCGCATTGAAGTATCCAATTTCGGAAGGCTGAGAACGTTCAATATTGTTTCTGATGGCAACATTGTGAATGGCTCTATGATAAACGGGTATCGCATCATAAGGCTTAAGTTTTACCGGCCAAGAGATGAAAAAATACAAAGCCGGTTTGATTATTTGCAAAAGCAATCGCTCAAGCTCGCAGGAAAATTAAGATCATTAAAAGACAACAACGAAGACAAAAAAATAATTGAAGAGACAACGAATTTGCTTGAAAGCTTTAAAAAAAACCTGAGCAAAAAATTCCAGGATGATTTAAAAGAACGCACCATCAATTATCATTCACTTGTACATAGGCTGGTGGCGGTTTATTTTCTTAAAGAACAAAAAGCAGATCAAACGATAGTTGCCCACCTGGACTATGACAAATTAAACAACAGGGCAACCAATTTAAAATGGATGACGCCTGAAGAAAATTATGAACATCAACAAAATAGCCCCCTGGTAATACAAGAAAAGTCTGAAAGGCGGTACCGGCGAAAAGAGGATTCTTCAGTTAACAAACTAACAGTTACAAAAGTGATGCTGCTGAAAAAATTACTTAGGCAAGGCAAACCCATGAAGCAATTGGTGAAACAATTTAAAGTGACAGATACACAAATTTACAGGATAAAACGCGGGGAAAACTGGGGGGATATAGAAGCAGCAAAATAGACATTTAAAAGTTTATTCCCGCAATCCCAAATCCGTCGGCAAGCCATCGAGGCTTTTCAAATTCTTTTCGAGTACGTATTCCCGTAAGCCTGCATTACCTTTTTTCTCCGCCCATTCAAAATGAAGATCACGCTCACCTTTATAATCAAATAGCGGCACGCCGAAGAGAAACATCCTAATAACGTACTAAATGCAATATGGAATAAAATTGTACTAAGGGTGGCGGCAGTTGCGAATAATCAAGGAATTTATTTGGAAAACTATAAAAAGCAGCATAAAAAAGATTTGCTTTTTCCATAGCAATCACAGCGGGGTTTTCATTTTCATATAAATTCACGAATAAAACGTAAGCATGCGAAAAAATGAAACCCCGATGCTTGCACGATTCAGAGAAAGTATTGCGCAATAGTCTTGTCATTAAATGTAAACAGCTAACCTTATGTGGCAAATCAAATTTATTATTTTATGCTTCCGTGGTCCTTGAAATTCCTGAATTTAAATTGATACCAAAATCGTTATGTGCTATAATAAGCCGGCAAAGAAAAATTAATGCATTGAATAATATGTAATCAATCGTTGAATTTCTTCAGAGCCCGGCCCCGGGGCACTTTTATGTACTAAATTCCCAGACTTGTCATACAGCAAATGCCGGAGTATTGATCCGAAATTGATTGATTTCAAAAATTTAGAAGCGTCAACATTCATCAGCATATAATTATACTGAACTGCATTTAGTTTATCCGTGTTACTTGCTTCAAGCCATTCATTTTTATTTTTCAATGGAAAAATAAGCAAACATAACTTGAGTGCTTTTATAGGCTTCCCGAAGTTTTTGTGCATTTTTCATTTCATTTCTGCAAGGGACACACCAACTGGCCCAAAAATCAATATATACAACCTTGCCTTTACATGAATGCTAAGAAAGCCTGAATGACATCCGGTTATTGTTAGCATCAAGCATATATAAAGAATCTTTGGTTGATAAAGAAAAATAATTTGAAGATGGAAATTCGTCATGTAGTTTCTTTATGAGTATTGAATCATTTGTGAACGCAGCGAAATTTGATACATATTTTTGCAAATCTGAAGATGAAAACATACTTCCAATCTTCTCCAAATATTTATATAGCAAATGCTTTCTGTAGAAATTATTAATTTCCGG
>JBBPZF010000643.1:0-13677 GCA_038199105.1 Chitinophagales bacterium
ATTCATTTAAAATAATTTCAATCTTATTCTTGATACTTGATACTTGATACTCGATACTCGATACTTCAATCACAACCACAATCTCTATCTTTGCAAATTAAAATGTTTTAGTTTGGATAAACAGGAAGTGATTTTTCAAGACCTTGGAATTATCAATTATAAATCTGCATGGGATTACCAGGAAGAGTTGGTAAAAAAAAATATTGATGTAAAGTCAGCACACCGTAAACTTCTGCAAAATCCGGACAATGCATTTCCAACTTACGGTTACGAGTTACCCACAAAAAATTATTTGCTCTTCTGCGAACATCCGCCTGTATATACATTGGGCAAAAGTGGCCACATGGAAAATGTGCTGATGAATGAAGCCGAGATGGAAGAAAAAGAGGTTGAATTTTTTAAAACCAACAGGGGAGGTGATATCACTTTTCATGGTTTGCAGCAAGTAGTAGGCTATCCAATAATTGACCTTGAAAAATTCTATACTGATATAGGGAAATATCTAAGAAGCCTGGAAGAAGTGATCATACTTACAATAAGCGAATACGGCATAAAAGGGGAGAGGAGCAAAGGCGAAACTGGTGTTTGGATTGAGCCTGGCATTGCAGGAAGGGAAAGAAAAATATGCGCTATGGGCATACGCTGCAGCCGGTGGATTACCATGCATGGCTTTGCACTAAATGTGAATACCGACCTTAGTTATTTTAATAACATCATCCCTTGTGGTATTTTAAACAAGCAGGTAACATCTATCGAAAAAGAGTTGGGGAATAACGTAAATTTCCAGGAGATAAAAGAAAAGCTAAAAACGAATTTTGCCCGCGTCTTCAATGTAAATATTACTTCAATTGATATCCCTGTTCATCCAGAGCAGGTATAGGCTTACCATCTTTCGGAATATACAATTTATGCCTTTCGATTAAGGCTCCGTCTTTGTAAAGCTCAAATTTAAAGAGTCCGGCATGACGAAAATTTACTTTGTCGAGGGTTAAATAAGGTTCATCAATTTTTTTTATATCAAAAAGAAATGTTCCGTCGTCCTCAAAAAATTTAAGGGAGTATTTGTTTTTATTAGCATCGGGTAACGAAATAATTACGTTATAATTTTTACCTGCGTACACCTCCTTCGATGGAATAAACCATGTTTGTACCGGCTTTAAATTTTCAGTTATGTTCGGCATTACATTTAATGTATCCAGGCCGGGCCGGTGAGACTGAGTAAAAATATAAGTACCTCCTTCAAAAGAAATAAACAACCGATAATATTGCGCCGGGATAAATTCTTTTGTATCTAAAAAGCCATTCGTCTGGGCTTTTACATTTAAAACACTTCCTATAGTGGTAAAGTTTTTAAGGCTGTCATACGAGCGCTGAATGCCTATGTATGTAACGGAAGTGTAGGGGTTCGTCCATGAAACCAGGGCCTTGTTGCTGATTTGTGTAACAGAAATATTGGGCAAAGTATCTTGTGAAAGACCAATCTTTTGTATTATCAAAAAGCAAAATAAAATAAAAGCAAACTTATACATAGGGTGGGCGAAGCTATTTGTTTTTATTAAGCGCAAAAATAATTGCTTGTTAATGGAATTAAAAATTAAGCGTTTCTTGCGGTAATGAATTGTTGCCTTGCAGGCCGCCCGTATGGACACATAGTATATTTGATCCGGGAGGGAAATAGTTATTTTTTAATAAATCATCTACGCCAAACATCATCTTACCTGTATAAACAAAATCCAGTGGAATTTTATTGTCCCCGTAAAAGCTATTCATAAACGCAACCAATGCCGGCGTCTTTTTTGCATACCCGCCAAAGTGATAATCCGAAATAAATGTATACGCTTTTGATTGATCAACGTTTAATTTTTTTAAACGGTCTTCTATGTCACCCAAATTTTTTAAAGCGCTAAATCCGATAATTTCAGCATTATTCTTATTCGCCTTAATTAATCCTGCAAACGTTGTTGCAGTACCAACCGGGCAACATATATGTGAATAGTTTTTCCCATTAAAAAGCTGCATGATGCTTTCAGCGCCATAGGCGCCCTCTGTAGAAAAGCCTCCTTCCGGAATAAAGGTGTGAGCGCCATATTTATTTAAAAGCATATTTCGAAATTCGTTACTAATATTTTTATAATTAGCCCGGCTAATAAACTCAAGCTGCATTTCATTTTCCCTGCAAAATAATAAGGTGGAAGATAAACTTGCTGGCGCATCACCGCGAACAAAGCCAATACATTTTAAGCCCTCTTCTTTGCAGGCAAATGCAGTAGCAGCAAGGTGATTGGAATAGGCTCCGCCAAAAGTTATTACCGTTTTATGTTTGGAATTTTTTGCTTCCTGCAAAAAATACTGCAACTTAAAAAGTTTATTCCCGGATACAATAGCATGAATTTCATCAAGCCGCAACATTGATAATCCAACTTTTTTTTCAGTACTTAAATAATTAGTTAGTAAGCTTATTTCAGGCTGAATATTTAGACTGTCATGTAGTGATTGCATGTAGTTGCTTATGGCATAAAAGTTTCTTGCTTAAATTCGCACAAATTTATTTTTTAATTATTTCAATTAATATCTTATTTCAATTATGAAACCAACTCTTTTGATTTTAGCAGCAGGTATGGGAAGCCGTTATGGAGGGATTAAGCAGATGGATGAATTCGGCCCGAGCGGGGAAACTATTATTGATTATTCAATTTACGATGCCATTCAAAGTGGCTTCGGTAAAGTGGTATTTATTATCAGAGAAGACTTTGCTAAAGAGTTTAAACATATTTTTGAGAAAAAGCTTAGCGGTAAAATTGAAACTGACTATGTAATGCAGGAAATGGATTCTTATACTAACGGCTTCAACGTTCCTGCAGATCGAAAAAAGCCCTGGGGCACTGCCCATGCAGTATTGTGCGCAAAGGAGATGATAAAAGAATCTTTTGCAGTTATAAATGCAGATGATTTTTATGGAAGGGATGCATTTGAAAAAGCAGCCAAATTTTTTTCCGGTGAAGTTGATCCAAAAACTTACTGCATCATTGGGTATGATCTTAATAAAACATTATCAGAGAATGGAACGGTAAGCCGTGGCGTTTGCCAGGTGGATGAACATAACAATTTGGAAAGCATTGTTGAGCGGATAAAAATATATAAGGAAGATGGTAAAATCATTTATGAAGATGGCGATAATAAAACTGAACTGCCTATTGATACCCCTGTCAGCATGAATTTCTGGGGCTTTGACCCAACGGTGTTTGAATTCATCCAAAAACTATTTTTAAAATTCCTTGATGAAAACGCAGGTAATCCGAAAGCCGAATTTTTTATTCCTATCATCGGCGATGCATTTATACAAAACGAAGGATGTAAGATTAAAGTGATCAATACATCAGCACAGTGGTTTGGTGTTACCTATCGCGAAGATGCTCCTTCAGTGAAAGCAAGCATAGAAACATTAGTAAAAAGCGGTGTGTACCCTAAAAAGCTTTGGGATTAATTAGAAGTGGAAGGACAAAAACATTGGTTATTTACCTGATATTGTTTCACATTGCACATCTAACATCATACGTCGTATATACCTCAAATATTACAACTTATACCTAACCCTAATTTCCCTTCACCATATACACAAAATCTTCCAGCTTTTTAATTTGCTGAACCCGGTCAAGGCCTTTTAAAGTGTTTGTAACAGGAAGCTTTATAGTGTCCTTCTCTATTACTTCCTTTAGAGCGTTGTAAATATTTTTTGACTTTATGGCGAATACAACTCCATCAGCATTTGTTTCCTTACTGCTGATAATGCCTATGATCTCTCCATTTTTATTTACCACAGGGCCGCCACTATTTCCGGGATTCACCGATATGCTGACCTGGTAAGAAGTAGTATCGCCAAAATAGCCGGATTTAGCACTTAAATATCCTTCGCCATACACAACTTCTTCTCGGGGATAGCCTAAAGTAAATATATGCTCACCCAACTCTGTAGCAGATTTTGAGAAAGTATAGGGAAGCCCTGATAATTTGTGGAAAGATGTATCTACGATTTTTAAAATAGCCAGGTCAGTTGTTTTATTTGCGTACACGGCCTTTGCATAAAACTGTTCGCCCTTTTGGTTTTCAACTATGAGGTTGCGGGCATTATTTACAACGTGCGCATTGGTAATTATGTAGCCTTTGCCATCAGCAAGAAAACCCGTTGCTCTAAAGTTTGCTTCAAATTTTGGTTTTGCTGGCACAACGACAATCGTCGAAGCTACATTCATTTTGCTTTCTATCTGGTTGATTTTATGTTCCATTTTTTGCAGCTTATTATCAACAAGCGGCGTTATAGCAGCAACATTTTTCTTTTCAGTGTAAGAAGAAACGATAGTGGCTGTAGATATGGAAACGATGCCCGCAATAGAAGCTGCCACGCCTATTGTGCGGCGATACCGGCCCCACAAGTAAGAAATCTTTGCTTTTCCTCTCATTTCTTTTTGAGAAATCACGCCTTCATTCACGAGCTTACTTTCTATTTCGACAAGACTTTGGCGATAAGCTTTTAGGTCGCTCATCTTGTCAAGCTCTCCAAGAAAAAAATTATGCTCCGCAACCAACTGATCTATTTCGGGATTATTCTTGCGAAGTTCTTCAAAAAATACTTTTTCTTCAGCGCTCATTTCACTGTTCCTATATCTTTCTATTGCATCAAGAAGTAAATTGTCTTCCATCTTACTCTCCGTTTTTATATTGTAAAAAGAATGTTTTTTTCAGTCTTCCCAGGCATTTATATTTCTGAGTTTTTGCATTATCGGCATTTGTATATCCAAAAGTTTCGGCAATCTCTGGCATGGACTTTTTTTGAATATAGAACGCTTCTAAAATACTTTTACATGGTTCGCCAATTTTCAATAACGCTTTTTCCATTATTGTGAGATCAGCGTTATTTTTTTCATGCACCTCAATCTCGTCTTCCACGGGTACAGTTTCCAGCAGCATCTCGATTCCCGGGTAATGCCTGTTTTCTCGCTGTAGCTTTTTCAACCACAACCTGCGGCTTACTGAATAGAGATAAGTTTTTATCTGGCAGGTTAAAACAAAGGAATCGAGCTTAGCTTTTTCAAACAGGACTATCATTGCTTCCTGGAAAATATCTTTTGCATCATCTGCGAAACCATTATTTTTTAAAACAAATGCCTGTATAGGTGGAAAATTTTCGCGATAGATGCTTTCAATAACAGCTCTATCATTGGCAGCAACCGCATCTAATAGCTTCTTCTCCTGGGCGTATATGTTCACTCAACTGTAATTAATACTTATAATGTGGAAAAGTAACCCAAAAAAAAATTTCATTTTTTTTTTTAACATGGGTTACTTTATTGGAAAGTTGGTATAAACGTAAAATAATTAATTAAAAAACTAAATTAAGAAAAATGAAAAAAATATTTTTAGCTCTTGCAGTAACAGCATTCTTTGTAGCTTGTAATGATAGCGCAACAACAGGCACTACTGTATCTGATTCTACTTCTACTTCTACTATGAGTTTAGATTCAAACATGATGTCTTCTCCAGCTATGGCAGATACCAGCATGATGAGTGATTCAGCAAAAATGATGATGAGCGATACAATGATGAAGAAATAATTATCTATATTTTTTATTTGGCAGGCAATCTAAAAGCCGTTTCTTTTTAGAGGCGGTTTTTTTAAATTCGCCGGTTGATAAAAGAGTAAAAAATAATTACACTTTTTCTAAGATCGTCATCGGTGATTCAATTATTATTGATAAAGGAAAAAAAATGAGTGGTAATTTGATTACGCTTTCCTATTTTTGAAATCCAAATGACAAATTCAAAAGCAAATACCTCTTTTTATTTTAGCTATTATTTTAAAAATAGCACGGGATGCTTTTGTTAAAAACTATAAAATAGATAACATAAAAATCCCGGCTCCGAAAGCCGGGATTTTTGTTTTAAGGCCATTGAGATAAATAATTGCCATGAATAAAAAGATTACGATACAAGGCTACGAGGGCAGTTTCCACCAGGTTGCTGCACGGCAATTTTTTGGGAAAAATGTTGAAGTAATATGCTGTCCTACATTTCGGGATGTGGTAAAAATAGCGGCTGATGTTAACCAGGCAGACGGCGGATTGATGGCTATAGAAAATTCCATCGCGGGAAGCATATTGCCGAATTATAATTTGCTTCAGCACAGCAATCTGCAAATTGTTGGAGAAGTTTATCTTCATATAAATCAAAACCTTTTGGCAAACCCGGGTGTATCGCTTGATGATATCCGTGAAGTGCATTCTCACCCAATGGCGTTGCTGCAATGTATTGAATACCTGGAAAAATATAACTGGAAATTAATTGAAACAGAAGATACCGCTCTTAGCGCAAAACTTGTTCACCAGCATCACAGCAAACACATTGCGGCGGTAGCAAGTAAGCTGGCGGCTGAACTTTACGGGCTGAAAATGATTACTCCGAATATTCAAACCCTTAAAAATAATTACACAAGATTTCTTGTATTGCAAGTTCCGGAAAGATCAAATGAAATTGTTGATTCAAACAAAGCATCTGTTGTGTTTCAAACAGATCATTCCAAAGGAAGCCTTGCGAAAGTGCTGACAAGAATTTCTGATGATGAAATAAATCTGAGTAAACTTCAATCGATGCCTATACCGGGAAGTGACTGGAAATATTCTTTTCATGCCGATATGGAGTTTGAGCACCTTGATCAGTTTGACACCGTTATTGAAAATATTAGGCCATTAACGATAGATCTTAAAGTGTATGGTGTATACAAGAATGGTAAAATTCCTTTGACGAATAAAAAAATATAATGAAAGAAACTGAAAAAAATATACAGGCTGAAATTATTGATGCTGACATTATGAAGAATAAAATTTCCGTAGCAGATCGTCTTGAAGGTGTTGGCGAATATTATTTTTCTAAAAAGTTGCGGGAGATTGATGAGTTAAATAAAGCCGGAAAAAAAATAATCAATTTGGGAATAGGCAGCCCAGATCTTCCTCCTCACCCGGATGTGATAAAAACATTATATGAAGAAGCTTTGAAACCTAACGCCCACGGCTACCAGAATTACAAAGGAAGCCCGGTATTGCGCAACGCAATCTCCCAGTGGTATAAAAAATGGTACGATGTTGATTTGAATGCTGACACAGAAATTCTGCCATTGATCGGAAGCAAGGAGGGTATCATGCACATTTGCATGACGTATATAAATGAAGGTGATGCTGTATTGATACCAAATCCCGGCTATCCTACTTATAGAAGCGCTGCTTCAATAGCTGGTGCAGATATAATAGAATATCATTTAAAAGAAACCAATAATTGGTTCCCTGATTTTCATGAGCTTGAGAAAAATGATCTTTCAAAAGTTAAGCTCATGTTTGTGAATTATCCTCACATGCCCACGGGCCAGTTGCCAACAAAAAGTTTTTTTGAAAAGCTGGTTTCATTTGCCAAAGCTCACGACATACTCCTTTGTCATGACAATCCTTACAGTTTTATTTTGAATGAAAAGCCGATGAGCTTGTTGAGTGTTAAGGGAGCGAAAGAGGTGGTGATAGAATTAAATTCATTAAGCAAAAGCCACAATATGGCAGGCTGGAGAATAGGAATACTTGCTGGCGCAAAAAAAAGAATTGAGGAAGTGCTACGGTTTAAATCGAACATGGACAGTGGTATGTTTTTACCCGTGCAACTTGCAGCAGCAAAAGCGTTGGAACTCGGACAGGATTGGCACGATGACTTAAATAAAATTTATACAACACGAAGATCAAAAGTGTATGAACTATTAGATTTACTGGACTGCAAGTATGATCATAAACAGGCGGGCATGTTTGTATGGGCTTCAATTCCCCCATCATTTAAAGATGGTTACGAGTTGAGTGACAAAGTACTTTACCAGTCAAACGTATTCATTACACCTGGCGGAATTTTTGGAAGTGCCGGTGATAAATACATTCGCGTAAGCTTGTGTACACCTGTAGAGAAAATTGATGAAGCAATTGCAAGAATTAAGAATTGAGCATTATGAACATAGCAATATTTGGTACAGGTTTAATAGGTGGCTCAATGGCAATTGCATTGAAAGAGAAAGGTATAGCAACTAAAATTATCGGTGTTGAATTAAATAAAGAACGGCAACAGCAAGCGTTGGACTTATTGCTCGCGGATGAAGTAATGGAAGCTGATGAGGCAATTTCAAAATGTGATATTGTGATACTTGCGGTGCCGGTAGATACTACCGAAAAGATGATTGGAAATATCCTGGATGAAATTGATAAGCAAATTGTAATAGACGTAGGATCCACCAAGAGTACCGTATGCAAAACTGCTTCACAACATAAAAACAGGGGAAGGTTTGTGGCTACACATCCCATGTGGGGAACAGAGTTCAGCGGGCCACAAGCCGCAGTGAGAGGGGCTTTTGTGGATAAGGCAGTTGTTATTTGTGATAAAGAAGCGAGTGATAAAGATGCCCTTGATTTTACTGAAAAAATGTACCGCGCATTCGGTATGCACATTATATATATGAATGCTGCAGAGCATGATGTGCATGCGGCTTATGTAAGTCATATATCGCACATCACTTCTTTTGCGCTGGCGAATACTGTTTTGGAAAAGGAAAAAGAGGAAGATGCCATATTCGAATTAGCGAGTGGCGGCTTTGAAAGTACAGTGAGGTTGGCAAAGAGTAACCCGGCCATGTGGGTACCGGTCTTTGCGCAAAATCGTGAAAATGTCCTTGATGTTTTAAACGAACATATTTCGCAGTTAAGAAAATTTAAAAGTTGCCTGGAAAAAGAAAATTATGCATACCTCGCAGAATTGATTGAAAATGCAAATAAAATATCAAGAGTTCTAAAATAATATATTAATAATGGGATTTAGCAACAGCTTTCGGGCTTTAAATATTTTAAAATTAAATTTACAATGGAAACAGAAACAAAAACAATGAAAGATATCATCCAGGGAAAATGGAATAAGCGCCCGTTAATCATAAGCGGGCCATGCAGCGCGGAAACAGAAGAACAGGTGCTGGAAACAGCGACGAGGCTTGCTAAAACCGGTAAAGTAGATGTACTGCGTGCTGGTATCTGGAAACCGCGTACCAAGCCCGGAATGTTTGAAGGCATTGGTGTAAAGGGTTTACCATGGCTGGCCCAGGCAAAAAAGGTAACAGGCTTGCCCATCACGGTAGAAGTGGCTACAGGCAAGCATGTGCAGGATGCATTGCAGTTTGATGTGGACATGCTTTGGATTGGAGCCAGGACTACCGTGAATCCATTTAGTGTGCAGGAAGTATGCGATGCCTTGCGTGGTGTAGATATTCCTGTATTGATAAAAAACCCGATCAATCCTGATCTTGAATTGTGGAGCGGAGGTATAGAACGCTTACACAAAGTGGGTGTTAAACAAGTGGGAATGATTCATCGTGGATTTTCAAATTATGGAAACACAGAATTCAGAAATGCTCCGATGTGGCATTTGCCGATAGAAATGAAAAGAAGATTTCCGGGCATGTTGCTTATTTGTGACCCTTCACATATTTGCGGCAATCGTACGATGTTACAGTCAGTTGCACAAAAAAGTATTAACCTGGATTTTGATGGCTTAATGATCGAAAGCCATATTGACCCGGACAATGCATGGAGCGATGCCAAACAGCAAATAACTCCGGAGCGTCTTGCAGAAATGCTGGATGACCTGATACAGCGTTTTGAAAACACTGACGAAAAGGAGTTCCTAACGGCATTGGCTACACTAAGAGAGCAAATAAATCACATAGATGATGAATTGCTCACGCTTATTGGCCAACGAATGAAAATCGCGGATAAAATAGGTGTTTACAAAAGAGATAATAATATAACCATATTACAGACGAACCGCTGGAATGATATACTTGCACGGGCTTTCACGAAAGGAGAGAAGCTTGGCCTGAGCAAAGATTTTATAACCAAATATTTCGATGCGGTTCACCTTGAAAGTATCAATCACCAGAATAAAATAATGAATGAGTAGCCAGCCCACGCCTGTGCAATACCGTTTTTCACAAAAAAATATTGACTGTTATTTTGATGGAGATTTTTCCATAATTGAAAGTATTGTTCAAAAGGAAAAACTGGTGTTCATTACAGATGAAAATATTTACAAGGCGCATAAAGATAAATTTTCGACACACAGGACAATCGTTATAAAAGCTGGTGAGCAATTCAAAAACCAGCAAACGGTAAATACCGTCATTGATGAATTGATAAGCCTTAACGTTGACCGGCAAAGCTTTGTAGTTGGCGTTGGTGGCGGCGTGGTCACAGATCTTGCCGGCTTTGCTGCCTCGATTTATATGCGCGGGATCAGGTTTGCATTTGTACCCACGAGTATATTGGCAATGGTAGATGCATCGGTCGGCGGAAAGAATGGGATAGACGTTGGCGTTTATAAAAATCTTGTTGGGGTTATTAATCATCCCGAATTTCTGTTGTATGATTATTCATTTTTAGAAACCTTACCGGAAGAAGAATGGGTGAATGGTTTTGCTGAAATTGTAAAACATGCATGCATTAAAGACAGGGATATGTTTACTTTCCTCGAAGAAAATTCTTTAACTGCATTCCGTTCTTCCCTTGATATGGCAGGATCGCTTATCCGGAAAAATGTGGAGATTAAATATAACGTGGTGTCGCGGGATGAAAATGAAACAGGCGAAAGAAAGCTGTTGAATTTTGGACATACGATTGGTCATGCAATTGAAAACACGACTAAGCTTCCGCATGGCAGCGCTATTAGTATCGGCATGGTAGCTGCCTGTCATATTTCCGAAAGAATGAATAATTTTTCTCCGGAGGATACACGAAAAATAATCAGCCTGTTGCAACAATACCATTTGCCCGTGCAGCTTGATTTTGACAGGGAAGAAGCGTGGAGAATATTGCAACATGATAAAAAGAAAGCCGGCAGTGAAATGAATTTTGTTGTATTAGATAGCATAGGCAAAGCATCAGTAAAAGCAATTCCCATGCAGGAATTGTATCAAATATTTAAAGACATAGTGTAGTGATAGTAAGTATTTCACCATCCAATATATCGGGTAACATAAACGCGCCATCTTCAAAAAGCAGTATGCAAAGGGCGTGTGCCGTGGCTTTGATTTCAGAAGGAACAACCATCATTGAAAATGCTGGTACCAGTAATGATGAAGAAGCGGCAAAAGATATTATTGCCAGGCTTGGTGCTACAGTTGACACTAAGCGCAATGAAATTATCGTTACATCTTCCAGGCATATTTTTACTTCTCCGGCTAAAAATAAACATGCAACTGTTTCATGCGGAGAAAGTGGATTGTCGCTACGAATGTTTGTGCCGTTAGCAGCCTTGTTTAATTATGATATCACTTTTACCGGTGTTGGCAGTATTATTCAAAGGCCCATAGATTTTTTTGATAAAGTGTTACCTCAGTTAGGTGTAGATGTACAATCCAATAATGGCGGGCTTCCCATCACGCTGAAAGGCCCCTTAAAGCCGACTAATATTACTGTTGACGGATCTTTGAGCTCCCAGTTCTTAACCGGTCTTCTTATAGCTTATGCAAAAGCGTGTACGGCTCCTGTTAGTATAAAGGTGAACAACCTTGCAAGTAAGCCTTATATTGATCTTACGCTGAGTATTTTAAACGATTTCGGTTTTGAAATTGAGAATGAGAATTATGAGAAGTTTACGGTGCTGCCGCGAAGCGGAGAGATGGCACACAGCGTAAAATATAAAGTGGAAGGCGACTGGAGCAATACTGCTTTTTTGTTAGTCGCGGGTGCTATAGCGGGGGAAGTAACTGTAAAAGGTGCAGATATGAATTCCACACAAGGGGATAAAAAAATAATAGATGCATTGGAGTCCAGTGGGGCTTCTGTAAAATACGGCGACAATTCTATTCACGTAAAAAGCAAACCTTTATCGGCATTTAATTTTGATGCGACGCATGCCCCTGACTTGTTTCCTCCGTTGGTGGCGCTGGCAGCCTATTGTAAGGGTAACTCAACAATTAAAGGAGTACGAAGATTGCTTCATAAAGAAAGCAATCGAGCACTCACGCTAAAAAAGGAATTTGCAAAAATGAACGTTACTATTGACCTGGATGATGATATAATGGTAGTGCATGGTGCAAAACAAGTAAAGGGAGCAACAGTGACTTCGCATAATGATCACCGCATTGCCATGGCCTGCGCCGTTGCAGCTTTGCGTGCAAGCGGCCAAACAATCATTCATGAAGCAGATGCTGTTAAAAAATCTTATCCTGGTTTTTTTGATGATATGAAATTGCTTAAAGCTTCATTACAGGTCTCATAAAACCCGAAATGCTAAAAGTGCTGCTGCGAATTCCATAAACAATACCTTTGCGACTTTTATAGAGATTAGCCAGGAGATTTCCGTTTACTGGTATTCCATTACAAAGAATTTCATAAAAGATCACTAATGTTACCGTGCGTACAAGTGAGTCCTTCGATTCCTCAGGATAAATTACAACGAAGGTGCCCAAAGTACCTGCAGCCGGCAAACAAAAAATTATTCTGGCTGGACTAACTAACAGGCCTAAACGTAAATAATAGTAAAAAAGATTCTTATGTCTTATACAGTTGCAATTACAGGCCGCCCGAATGTGGGCAAGAGCACTTTTTTTAACCGGATGCTGGGCCAGCGTAAGGCGATAGTGGATGATGTAAGTGGCGTAACCCGCGATAGGCAATACGGTGAAGCAGAGTGGGCGGGCAAAACTTTTAACCTTATTGATACGGGTGGTTTTGTACAGCACAGCGAAGATGTGTTTGAGAGGGAAATTCGCAAGCAGGTGCTCATCGCGATGGAGGAGGCAAATGCAATCGTTTTTATGTGTGATGTTACTACCGGCATTACGAATCTTGACCAGGAAATGGCAGACTTGCTTCGCCGGTCACCGAAGCCCGTTTATCTTGTAATAAATAAAGTAGACAATCACGCCAGGCTATTGGAAGCATCAGAATTTTATAGTCTTGGCTTTGAAAAAATATTTTTTATCTCCTCTATTAGTGGTACAGGAAGCGGTGAGTTGCTGGATGAAATAAGTGAAAAAATTCCTGTGGAAGAAAGCACAATTAAAGAAGGCTTGCCAAAGTTTGCCATCATTGGCCAACCGAATGTAGGTAAGTCGTCACTGCTAAATGCATTGACGGGGCAGGAGCGTACGATCGTGTCAAACGTTGCAGGCACCACGAGAGATTCGGTGCATACCACCTATAATTTGTTCAATAAAGAATTTGTTTTAATTGATACGGCCGGCATAAGAAGGAAGGCAAAAGTGAATGAAGACCTTGAGTTTTATTCTGTGATACGTGCTGTAAAGGCCGTTGATGAAGCAGACGTGTGCTTGTTACTGCTTGATGCTGAAAAAGGAATAACTGCGCAGGACTTAAGTATATTTTCACTTGCCGTAAAAAAAGGCAAGGGCATGGTAGTATTGATAAATAAATGGGATTTAATAAAAAAGGAAACTAACACTGCCCGTGATTATGAAAAGTTGCTTAAGCAAAAGCTGGCTCCTTTTACAGATGTGCCCGTAATCTTTATTTCTGCGACAGAGAAGCAACGCATTTTCCAGGGTATGGAAGCAGCGCTTAAAGTGTACGAAAACAGGCAGCAAAAGATTGCAAC
>JBBPZF010000644.1:0-5081 GCA_038199105.1 Chitinophagales bacterium
ACTCTGTAAATTTGTGTTTCACTTACATCTATTTGCAACATTTCTTTAATCACTTCATTACTTTTTTCATAGCTGTCTAACTGGCCACAGTAGGTCATTAATTGTTGCATTCGCGGGCTTATTTGAAAATTATTTACCGCCTCACTATAGGGATGGCTTTTGGCTATTGACACCTCCCCGAACACGGTTAGAGTTTTTTTTTCTCCTGTCGCCAGAAAGTTCACCTAAATTCTTTTCAAAAACCTCTCGCCCCACCTTTCCCCATATTTTTATAAAATCATTTTCGTAATCATAAAAACTGTCAGTTTTGTTTAAGGCGTTTAGCTCATCATAATGGGCAGATACCGCTTCAATTAATTGTTCTTTAGTCATGGTAATGGGTTTTAGTTGCCCTAAATCTACTATTTCTTATGCGACAATTTGAATTAGCCCCTTTCCCAAATAGTGGTGGCGCCCATCTTTTACAGGATATAGCCAAGATGGATAAGTGTCCTGCAGCAACAATTTATAAGCAACATCATCGTATCCGTATCGGGTAAGTACATTACATAAATAAGGTGTGCCGAGAAAGCCTGTCGTTAAATGATTTCCATAAGAAGCGATGTTATCAGCCAAACGCGCCGCTGCTTGTGTGCAAGGCTTCGGGCAGCATATCAAAATTCAATGCTAACACATAAGCTGTGTGCATTCCCGATACAAGCAAACAGGAGAATTATTTAGCGATACTTTTATTTCATAAGCGCTCTGCATCACGTTTCTTTTCGCAGATATTAATTGCCAGCTAAACACCGGCGCTGCTGCATCAACGCCTATCGGGTTGATCAGGTTTTCTGTACGCAAGTTGTCTATTTTTACCTGGCTGAAAGAAATAATGCATATTAGTTGCAACAGAAAAGAGAGGGAATAAAACTTTTTCATCGGCAATCTTTATTGGTTAAAAAGATTACTAAGATAAGCTACTATTGTATTAAGATTAATGTACCTATAAGAGTTGATTTTTTCGATGACGAAGGGAAATGTCTAAATATATCATTGACTTTAATTTAAAAAATAAAGCCGCTATTTCTTTCCCTTTAACTCCAGTTTCATATTATGCCTGATCACATCCCAATAGTCTTTTTTGTAACTCACAAAAATCTCTGCACCGGCAGGAATATTTTTTATAGCCTGGATAAAAATCCGGTTATCTTCATTGACATATTTCGAATTATTTTGCAAGCCATCGATACGCGTTATTCCCTTAGCGTCATTTATGTAGCGGGCAAAAGATTTGATATAAGGCCTCGCATCTATTACATGTTTTTTATTTATATAAAAAACATACCCATTAAATTCATTTGTTTGCTGTACCTTTTTCCATGTGGTAATGTCTCCCTCGTACTCCGTAATAACGGCTCCCTTGGGAATATGAACTTTAGTAAATAAACCTTTGCCTGCTTTAGGTATTCCAGAACGTTTTATACAAAGGTGTTTTTTAGCAACTGGCATCAGGATAAATATATTAAGACACAATATATTTAATCTTCTTCTTGCTTTTTGAAATTTGCAGGAATTACTTTACAGAAGATTTTAAAAAATTTGATAACCTGCTCTCTTCCCGATTTAATCAAAGACATGAATGATGCCTTAGATTTTTTTGCTTCGCCACAAAACAAACCAGGTGATCTAAATAAAAGTTTTTTTTAGATTTCCGAAGAAAGAGAAGCACCAAGATATTCCCTGTTCATGCGTGCAATATTTTCCACTGAAATCCCTTTAGGGCATTCAGCTTCGCATGCATAAATATTTCCGCAGTTGCCAAAACCTTCTTTATCCATTTGGCCTACCATGTTTAGTACCCGGGTATTTCGCTCAGGCCCTCCTTGAGGGAGTAAAGCAAGTTGAGAGACTTTGGCACTTACAAATAACATTGCTGAACCATTAGGACATGCTGCGACACAGGCCCCGCAACCAATACAAGATGCTGCCATGAATGACTCGTCGGCATTATATTTATCAATAGGAATTGCGTTGGCGTCAACAGCATTACCGGTATTTACCGAAATATAGCCACCAGCCTGTATAATGTGATCGAATGCTTTTCTATTTACGACAAGATCTTTTATTACAGGAAAGGCTACAGACCGCCATGGTTCTACCACAATGGTATCGCCATCTTTGTAGGCACGCATGTGCAGTTGGCATACGGTGTTTCTTTGCCATGGGCCGTGCGCCCTTCCGTATATGTACATGCTGCATGAGCCGCATATACCTTCACGGCAATCATGATCAAAAGCAATGGGGTCTTTACCTTCATGTATCAGCCGTTCGTTCAGCACATCGAACATTTCAAGAAAGGACATCTCGGAAGAAATATCTTTTACCTCGTAAGTTTCAAATCGTCCCTTTGCCTCATTATTTTGCTGGCGCCAGATTTTTAAAGTGAGATTCATTGTGTAATGTTCCATAGTTAAATGCTTTCAATATAAATATTATTCGTTCCCGGTTCTATTGTTCCGTTTTGTGGTAGAATTTCTTTAGCAAGTTTTCTATAATTAGCAGTAATCTTTATATCAGGAACATCTTTGCTACCAATAATCCTCGCATCAATCTTGTAATTCTTAAACTCGCGCTTTAGATATATGATCGTTGAATAAATTTGATTTACTGCCTTATTTAATCAGCGCCTTTCAATTCTATAAAAAATACTCTTTTCAAATCTTGTGCTTCCAATAAAAAGTCACATCTTTTTTCATTAGCTTTTTGCTGCAAACATTTATCAACTTTTACTTTTTTTATTGTGATACTAGATTTATTAAACAACTGGTATTTTTTACCATTTTCTTCAGCAACACATATTTTTCTTTTATCATTATGCTCCACACATTCTCCAGGTATCAAATTCATTTTGGTACTAATTCAATATTTAGCAAAGCGTCGAACTGTTCATTTAGAAAATCTGAAACACTGTCAATTTTTTCTGCTTTAATTAAATTTTCTTCCCTATCTATAATGTCTTCGCAAGTTCCATCCTGTAAAAGCATATATGCTGATACGTCATCGGGATTTATCCAATATTTTTTATTAATAACCTCATCAGTTTCATCGGGATAATTTTCACCTACCTTGAATGCGTACATAAGATTATTAAGCGATGTTAGAATGTAAGGGCTATGGGTAGTTATTAATAAGGAATGAATATATTCTATGTTTTCTGATAAAAACCTGACAAGTGCACTTTGTGTCGTAGGAAAAATATTCGCCTCTGGCTCTTCTATGATATAAGATTTAATTTTTCTCCTTATTTCTTTATAATATTTTATAGCTAAAACAATTGGTATTGTAGATTGAAAGCCCGTAGCAGCCTGGCCTAACGTAAAAAACTTTTTTTGGTTAATTTTTCGAAAAACACTATTTCCTTCATTGCTTTTGTAAACTAAGTTAAGCGGTTCGATTGCAGTTTCTCTTTTAAAGCTTCTCATTATCTTGTCAATATCTGCTAATTGGTTGAAAAGTGCATCAGTCGAATTCTGAACACCGCCTTTTCCAATAGAAAAAATTGATTGCAAACTTCTTTCTGCTGGAATATACAAAGGATTATTCATCACTGAAGCAACTGGATTTTGGAAAAAAGAAGTTGGAGTGTCCGTTAATGAATATTCATCTTTATCATTATTGAGTTTTCTCAGTTCAAATAATAATTTTGAAAACTTCTCCGAAAAAGGGGGAAGTAATGAAACGGACATATCATAAGAATTTTCACTAGTGCTTTCATCAATCCAAGGATCAAATGCAGATTTTACAGCATTTACTTCGAGGCTATAATCTTCGCAAGAATAAAAAATGTATGATTTCTTTTGTATGTATTCATCCAATCCCCAATTCAATAATCCCCAAGAAAATGCACTCCCTTCTTTTTCAAAGTATCTAAAATTTGTAATAAATGAGAAATATTTACAAACAGCAAATATTTTTGCTATAGTGCTTTTCCCAGTTCCACTTTCTCCAATAAATATATTAAACTTACCAAGCGATAACTCAACAGATTTAATTGGGCCAAAATTTTTTATAATTAATTTTTCTTTCATTTATTTATAACTCCTTTGACTTGGCTTCGCAACATCAAAATGCAATGGCTCTTTATTTAATCTTTCATCTGCGCCTGTATATTCCCAAGCCGCTACATAAGTAAAATGTGCATCATCACGTAACGCTTCCCCTTCGGGTGTTTGCATCTCTTCCCTGAAATGACCACCGCAACTTTCTTTGCGATTAAGCGCATCTATACACATAAGCTCTCCCAATTCTATAAAGTCTGCGACACGGCCTGCTTTTTCTAATTCAGAATTTAGCTCATTAGTTCCTCCGGGAATTTTTACATTTTCCCAAAATTCAATTTTAAGTTTTCTTATCTCATCTATGGCGGAAATAAGGCCTTCGGCATTACGCGCCATGCCGCATTTCTCCCACATTATTTTGCCCAGTCTTTTATGAAAACTCTCTACTGATTCTGTTCCTTTAATGTTCATTAATTTTTCCAATCGCTGCTGTACTTCATTTTCTGTTTCTTCAAAAGCAGGATGTGTAGTGGGAATGGCAGATGTTCTTATTTCTTCTGCGAGATAATTGCCGAGCGTGTAAGGAATTACAAAATAACCATCAGCAAGCCCCTGCATCAAGGCAGATGCACCAAGCCTGTTAGCGCCATGATCACTAAAATTGGCTTCTCCCAATGAATATAAGCCAGGCACAGTTGTCATTAGTTCGTAATCAACCCAAAGGCCGCCCATTGTATAATGCACCGCAGGATAAATTCTCATTGGAACATTATAGGGATTTTCACCTGTAATTTTTTCATACATCTCGAAGAGGTTCCCGTATTTTTCGGCAATCACTTCTTTGCCTAATTCCACAATGGTATTATCATCGGCCTCTGCCATCCCTCTTTTACCAAACTCTACCTTCCCATATCTTTTTATTGCATCTGCGAAATCAAGGAACACGGCCATCTTCGTGGTGCCTACACCATAGCCCGCATCGCATCGTTCTTTTGCCGCCCTGGAAGCAACATCACGAGGCACAAGATTTCCAAATGCCGGATA
>JBBPZF010000645.1:0-2309 GCA_038199105.1 Chitinophagales bacterium
TTATGAAAATTCCCATTACAGCCCCTTCTCTTTCTATAGTTCCATTTAAATCTCTGATTACAGAAGGAGATAACGATTTATTAGATTTTACACTAAATAGTGCCTGTCCGAAAACGCTTTAAAAATAAGTCGTTCGCTTCGGGATTTTGAATATCAGATATTTTAGGGATCATCTCTCAGCGGTTGGGTTCTCTTATAGTCGTTAATTATATTTTGCCTGATCCTTTTCTATGCTTTTCCTGTTCTACAGGGCAAGCTTCGCCATAAGTTTTATTGCAGCTACAATTAGATTGCGGCTTTATGCTGCCGCACTAAGATCGTCTCGTTTTTTGTTTTGATAACGCATTTTGTTCGCTATCCTTTTTTCTTCTTTTTGTTTTTGCTGTTGTATTAAATGGTTGCCTATAATATGCAGGTTGTAAGCTAAAACACTTAAGCCCACATTTCTTTTGTAACCTTTTAAACCTTTATCCACGCAACGGTTAAGCCCATGATGCTCCAGCATATTAATATTGCTTTCTATTGCAGAATGTGCGTTGCGTAATTGCTTAAATGTTTTGGCGCTTTCTCTTTCTTTGTCTTCTTTGCTGAACCTGCCTCTTTTAGGTAAGATGACCTGATCGGTATAATCCTGCTGCAAGCAGTTAAGATTGTCTTTGCTGTAAAAGCCTTTGTCAAAACTGTGGCTGATAATTTTTTCATCAGCATAGTTCTGTTGTACCCTTTGCTTAAGCGGCGCTATTTGTGCAGCATCTTTTTCACCTTCCATTATTTTATAATCCACTATCAACTGGTATTGATCGGTGGTGATGAGCAGCAAATGGCCCAGCTCTACTTTTTTATTAAGCTTGCCTTTTGTTATCCACTCTGTATGCTCTTCAAATATGGAATATATCTTTTCAGATGCAGCAATGGTTTCTCCATTTAATAATCTGCGTTCTATCTGATCGGTAAACTTCTTTGCAAAATCATTATATCTTTTTAGTGCCATAACAGGCACCAGGATGAGTTCTATATTAATGCCAACTGGTGGAGTTTTTATCAGCTCATCAAAACGCCTGTGCAAAGTCTTGGATTGCTGCAGATAATCCTTTACTGCCTGCCTTTTTTGTTTTTCATTTTTACCATTGCTTCTGAACACCTGCTGCGATGCCTGCCGATAAAGGCTTTTAGTGGTGCTGCATACACGCCTGATCTTTCTCCATCCCTTTATATCACTTAGCTCTTTTAGCTTCTTAACCATATCGAGCCCCTTGCGAAGACTGTCGTAAAGCAGGTTTAAATCTGTTGGAAAGTGGACATTGGTTTCTAGGGCATAGCTGTCTGTCTTAAGCTGAAGGCTTATTTTTTCGTCTTTTTTTTTAAGCAGATTATGTCCGTGCTCTACCACAAGCATATTGATCTGCCCCAACAGTTCTTCATCTATCAGCGATACATTATCCACTATAGTCTGATAAGAAAATTCAGTTTCTTCTATACCGAATTTTTCTACATGCACGCCTAAAATCTGCCTTAGCAATTTATGATAATTGGACATATCCTCCAGCCTGTCCCAGTTAGTATCGAGGGCATGCCGGATTACTGCCAGCACAAGTATATGCCATAAGTCCATACCCTTACGGCCTGTTTTCTTTTTGTTGTTTACCACCTTTTTTTCAAGTAAGGAGAACACCTTTTCATTTAATACAGGGGTAATGAAAATATGCTGCAAAGCTAATAGCACCGGTGGCAGTTCATCCCTGCTGCGTAATGGAAATTTTACTTCTCCGATTGGTGTAATGCCTAAGGTGGTTTGCTGTTGAAAATGTTGACGCATTATTCACTGTTTTTATAGTGAATAACTTCGCAATTATTACCCCAAATCCAATGCTATTCACATACTGTGGGTAATATTCATGTAATAGGAAACTTATGAAAAGCAAGACTCATAAAGGATTAAGATGTTTTCGGTCAGACACTATATAGAAAATAAATTACCCACTCTTAAAGAAATTGCGAAGCGCTTGAAATTTTCTGTTTCAACTGTATCAAGGGCATTGCACGACCATCCAAGCATTGGATTCCTGTAATGTTATTCCCAAAATAACTTCCGTAGCTACATATTTCAGCCCCGCTTCCAATGAACCGATCACCATAGGCTTATGCCATTCCCAGGGCGTTGCGATAATAACTCCCATCCAAACCGCCCTTTATCTCAAGCATTTTTTTCCATGCATAATCATCTCCTGTAAAAACCTGCGGCATTTTTTTTCCACTCTTTGTTATAATTTCCTTTGTATTATTTAAAGCCCTGTCATCTATATCACAAA
>JBBPZF010000646.1:0-3176 GCA_038199105.1 Chitinophagales bacterium
CCTGTAATAATATTCTTTGTTGAATAGTTGCGAATCGTGCATGGCTTTATAAGTAAGAAAAAATCCAATTGGTGTAAGCACTATTACGGGAAGCCACATACCGGTAATTGGATCCAGTACATTGTCTTTCGTAAATTTTTCTCCAAAAATATTTAGCAGGTAAAAAACCAAAAAGAAAATCAAAGCAACTACCAATGGCAAGCCGAGGCCTCCTTTTCTTATGATAGAACCAAGTGGTGCACCAATAAAAAACAACACAAGGCAAGCAAAAGAAAGGGACAGTTTTTTCTGCCATTCTATTTCATGATAGGTAATATCGTTCAACCGATTGGCATAATCGCTGCCAGTAACCTGGAGCATGCTGCGTATGTTACTTACAGAGTTAGTAGCTTGCTCTCTTACAGAACTCCTTAAACTATCGGGTATAAGGGCATCAAATGATTTTGATTTTTTTTTGTCAATTTTTTTTTCTGCTACTGCTATTTGCTTTTTAGTAACTGAGCTGTCTTTGTACTTTGAAAACTGGATATATAATTTAAGATCTGATTGATTTCGCTTGATTAAAGAATCCGGTATTTTTTTCAACGAGTCAATGTCCTTATTTAATTGTCTAAGAGTTTTCATCCGTATGTTATTCATAAATAAACTATCGGAAGTCTTTTGAATATTGAGCTGCGTCAGGTCAAACAGCTTTTTATATTCTTTAAATCCTGTGGAAATAAATTCATTTTCTGTAGAATTAAAATCGCCTTTTTCTTCGTAGCGATGACCGTTTTGTAAACGAAATTCAAGAAATTTCTTATCATCGCTTACTGTCATTTTTCCGCTTTCAGATACAATAGTATTATCCTGTACACCATAAGCTTGTTCGTAAATCAACACATTACGCAGCGTTGATTTGTCTTTTTCCTTTTTGCCTACTTTTATCGAAAATCCCCTGAATCCATTATAAAACACACCGTCCTTTAAATCAAAGGCCGGGCTCTTGCGATATATATCATTGTAAATAACTGCGAACTTTAAATTGGCTACCGGAGCTATATAGTTTGCGAATAAAAATGCCACACCGGTAAGAAGTATAGAGACGAAAAGTAATGGCCGCATAAATCTCAATAGAGAAATACCGGAAGATTTGATGGCGACTAATTCAAAGCTCTCACCGAGCTTACCGAACGTCATAATGGAAGAAAGTAAAATAGCAATGGGAAGTGCAAGAGTTACTAAAGTGGCACTGGCATAAATAAGAAATTTTGTCAAGGTTAGTATGTCCAATCCTTTACCCACGAGGTCATCTATATACTTCCAAAGTATTTGCATCATGAACACAAATAGGGTAATAAAAAAGGTGCCCAAAAAAGGCCAGAAAAAAGCCTTGAGAATAAGTTTATCTAATTTTTTGAACATGCAGTTAACACAGGCTGTGTTATGTTTTAATCTCTTTGTTGTAACTTTTCAATTATGAGTAACCGGGCAAAAATACAGCTTTCAAAACTTGAAAATGAACTCGTAAGTAATACAGAATGGATTTTAACGAAACAAGCAATTATGAATAAAGTTTATTTGTTGCTGGGTGAATTGCATGAAACTTATGCGGCGATTTTAAAGGAAGATAAAATAGTTATTTCAGTTTTTAACGGCGGAAATTCAGGAAAGATTTCAAAGGGAGAAAATTATTTGGGCCTGCCTTATGCGATACTTGATTACCCTGCTATTTTTAAAAAAGAAAATGTCTTCGCAATCAGGACAATGTTTTGGTGGGGGAATTTTTTTAGTATCACACTTCATGTATCAGGTCGGCAAAGAGTGCAGGCCGTGAATATTCCAAAATTGTTGAATAGCCTGCGGGAGATGGATTTTTTTTTGTGCGTTAATACGAATGAATGGGAACACGATTTTAGTAAAACCAATTATTTGCCGACAAGCGAAATAAGCAGCAGTATTCTTGCTGAAATATGTTCCAATAACTTTTTAAAAATTTCGAAAAAAATTGATTTGAAAATGTGGGATGAAGCGCCGGCGTTTCTTGAGAACGCCTTCCTTGAATTGATGGAAATAATAAAGACTAATTTCCCAACCGGTGAAAAAGTTCTTTAACCTGTGTTTCCCAAAGTTGGCTCTGATCCTTTATTTCTTTCTTTTCTGCGAAGTCATTTATTATTAAAATAGTGAGATTTGTTACCTCTGATTTTTCTATACTGAATTCAAAATATTCATCTTTTGGAGCGTCAATCCAGTGAAACCTGATTGATTTATTTTCTTCACTTGCCAAAACTTCCGCTTCTTCGGCAGAACCATTCCATGCGAAACTAAACAAGCCATCTTTGTCCTCCACCTTGTCTGCAAACCATTCCTGGAGGCCGGTAGAAGTAGAAAGAAATTCATATAATATAGCAGGCGAACACCTTACGGGATACTCAAGGGTGTATTGTATTTTCTTACTCATCGTTTTTCGATTAATCTATGTTGTGTGCAATAATAGAAAATAATTTCACTAACCGACCTAATTTATACTTTTATTTGGATTTTTCTTTAAAAAAGATTTTTTACCGCTTACTAACTTATTTTACCGTAATAATAAATCGTATATATTTTTTTTGGCAGCATACTTAAATCTATATACATTACGTTAAGTATGCAAGGTTTTCCTTCATGCTAATAACCAAACTAGTAACGTTGTAACCCCCCTTAAAAATACAGCTTATGAGTATGCGTCAACTCAAGATTTCTAAGTCGATAACTAATCGTGAAAGCGAAAGCCTGGAAAAATATTTACAGGAAATAGGAAAGGTCGATCTCATTACCCCCGAAGAAGAAGTAAAACTGGCAGTTCGCATAAAGCAAGGCGATCAGCAAGCTTTGGATAAACTTACAAAAGCCAACCTGCGTTTTGTGGTTTCAGTAGCTAAACAATACCAAAACCAGGGACTTACTTTACCTGATTTAATTAATGAGGGAAACCTTGGGCTTATAAAAGCAGCACAACGGTTTGATGAAACCCGGGGATTTAAATTTATTTCCTATGGCGTGTGGTGGATCCGTCAAAGCATTATGCAGGCGCTTGCTGAGCAATCAAGAATTGTAAGACTTCCTTTAAATAAAGTCGGCCTTACTAATAGAATAAGCAGGGCATTCTCGTATTTGGAACAAGAATATGAACGTACGCCTACTGCTGAAGA
>JBBPZF010000647.1:0-4125 GCA_038199105.1 Chitinophagales bacterium
AAAACATGAGATGATAGAGTCTTTGCAAAAAATAAAATTATTTTTATTAGAATTAAAAAACAATCTATAACGTACCATGAAAAACTTTTTATTAATAAGCTGTCTGTTATTTACTCTTTCATTTGGAGCACAAGCGCAATATGAAGTGCTCACCGATTCCACCCATAACAATGAAAAAATATTAAAGGGGGAAATCACGAAGAGCGATTTGGAAAATAATCCTGCTTATACCTGGTATGCAGAAAGTCAAAAAATTTATCCTGTTCCCAATGCTGCTGCTGTAGCAGGCATGCGTAAAAATAAAGACAATGTAAACATTGTAATTTTTGGCGGAACGTGGTGTGAGGATACCCATTTTGTTTTACCTAAATTTTTTAAGATACAGGAAGCCAGCGGCTTCCCGGATGACCGCATGACCATTTATGCAGTTGACAGAAATAAAAAAACGCTTGGCACTTATGCAGATGATTACCACATAACTAATGTTCCAACAATAATTGTGATGAAAGATGGAAAAGAAGTTGGCCGTGTGGTTGAATATGGAAAAACCGGAAAATGGGACCAGGAGTTTGCTGATATATTTAGTGAGTAGGGCACCCCTATCCTACCCCTATCCCCTGAAGGGGTAACTAAAAATAGCCCCTATCCCCTAAAGGGGTAACAAAATTGAAGGAAGGTTCGTACAATTAATTATAATAGGGGCTAATCATCAGATATACGATCACACCCGTTACAGCTACATAAAACCAGATGGGCCAGGTAATTCTTGCAAGTTTCATGTGCCTCGTGTAGTCGGCGGTAAGCGCCCTGTAAGCAGTAAATAAAATAAAAGGGAGAATAATTCCGGCGAGAGGAATGTGTGTTATTAAAATAAAATAATACACATAACGCATACTTCCGGCAAGCGATTTTTCATCAGTGCTTAATATGCCATCGTGATTAAGATCACCATACTTTGTATCGCCGCTTAACAGGTGATGGCAAATGTAAGATATCAAAAAAAGCAAGGACAGTGTTATTGCAACAAGCATTATATTTTTATGCAAAATAAATTTCCTCGATTTTACGGCAAGAAGTGCTGCGACCAGCAACAAAGCGACAAACGAATTGATAACGGCATTGGCTGTCGCAAAAATGTGCGGATTAAAGGGTAAGTATACATTAAGTTTTATTTCTGCCAACAATGCCACGGCTGCAAATACAATAATCGAAACTATCCAAATTAATATTGCGGCTTTTTTGTCATTACGTTGCAATACCGGCGCCGGCAGAACTTCGGTCAAAATTTTTTCCATTATTTTCTTATAATTTTACGGAGTTGGATCAATTAGCTTCTTTCAAAAAGCTCCTTCACAAATTGGCCGAAGGTGCGGTGCCTGTCTTTTTCCAGCATCAGCAACGGGATGTCTCTGACGAGTTTTTTTTGTGCTGAGGAATCAAAACCATTATACCAGCCTCTCACTATTCTTTCTTTATCCAGCAGGAAAAAATTTTCGGTATGCACGAAAGCAGTGTCCACATTTATGTCTGCGATATTTGCTTTTATTTCTTTTATGGCCATACTATAAATGCTGTCGCGGTCGCCGGTGAGCAACCACCAGCTATCGGGGTTTACATTAAACTTTTCAGCCCATTTTCTTAACTGCGGTACAGAATCATGCAGCGGATCAACAGTAATGGAAACAAACTCAACAATTGAATCATTATTGGTGAATGAGTTTTGCAATTTTTTCATTGCCCTGGCAAGTTTTGGGCAGATGGTAGGGCAGCGGGTAAAAAAGAAATCGAGTACTATTATTTTCCCTTTCAAATCATCGAAGGAGACCTTTTTGCCAAATTGATTGATAAACTGCATGGGCTGTACCTGGTGCCAGGCAGTATCAAAAGTTGTTTTTCCATTTTTTTGCACAGTGATTACGCTATCATAAAAATACCTTGGGGGCATCTGCACGTCCCTGTTACTATAATACCGCACTAAAACATAACTTATTACTGGTAGCAACACTGCTAAGCTCAGGGCTAAAAAAACTTTGCTCTTCATGTAGGCGGGGTTCAAAAACAAAATTAGCCATCACATATTTGCGACAGCTAATTCTAAATATTTTAATAAAAGCTTATTTCCAGCATCAATTTTTTTCACCTTTCTCCATTGCCGGTACGGGATGCTGTTGCACATGCTCGGTGGATGGATGGCTTCCTGCGTCTGTATTTCTTAAATGTTTCCAACTATTACCATCGTAAAGAAAGGCTATAAGAAACCAAATAAAGAGGGTTGCCGGCACTGCTATGGTCATAATAAGATTTCTTATTTCATCGCCAAGATGCATAAAAATAGAGATGATGTAGAAAGCCTTTGCCAGGGTAAGTATGCAAACAATCCCTTTAAAAGCAAGCACAAGAAACTGGTTTGGATCGGTACCTTTATGAATAGTGTAAATACTCAAACCAAGACTAAGTTCTGCAATGGTTAGCACTAATAAAATCCAGAAAGTTTTCCATATTCTTTTTACCCGGGCGGCGTCATTTTCGTGCGATATCAAATGCGTGGTTGCTTCTTAAGACATATTTTTATTATTAACTTCTTAAAAAAATTGTTTTAAATAAAGGTTTTTATTGATCAGATCAGGTAAAAACAAAGGAATACAAATACCCATACCAAATCTACGAAGTGCCAGTAAAGACCAGCCTTTTCAATCATTTCATAGTGGCCGCGTTGTTCAAAATGTCCAAGCCTTGTTTTCACAAGCATCACGGAATTTATTATTACCCCGGAAAAGACGTGGAAACCATGAAAGCCGGTTATGCCAAAAAAGTATCCGCCAAATGCTATCGGTCCCGGCGTACCTACAGGATGCCCTTCATGCATCAATCCCGGCACGTAAGGCCCCCACGGGTTGTGGCTCACAGTAGTTGCCCATTCTTCTATTTTACCATCTACCATTACCGGATGGGCACCAGTAAGCAAGTGTGTCCACTCCCACGCCTGGCAACTTAAGAAAGCGAGGCCGCCAAGTATCGTAAAGACCAACCATTTTTCCACTCCTTTTCTATTCATGTTATGCCCATCATGTACGGCAAGTACCATCGTTACTGAACTGAGGATAAGAATGAAAGTCATTAAGCTTACAAAAGCGAGTGGTAAGTTAGTATGCCCGGCAAGAGGAAACGTATTGAAAACATGGTTAGGATCTGCCCAGGTATTCACACTGAAGCGGATAGTACCATAAGAAATGAGGAAGGCGCCAAATGTAAATGAATCACTCATTAAAAAATACCACATCATCAGCTTGCCATAGCTCACATTGAAGGGACTCTTTCCGCCACTCCATAATTTTGTTTTAGGTTGTGCCAGCGCTGTTTCCATTATTGCTCTTTAAAAGGTTATTACAAATATATTAATTGTTCTATTGCCGTATCGTATAATTGTTGGTCAGCTTTAACTTTCGGTTTCTAACTTTCTTTTCTTCATTTCAATTTCTAATTTTCCATCTTATCTTATCATCACAAGAAACAATAACAAGTATATCCATAAAAAATCAACAAAGTGCCAATAGGTACTCATAAGTTCTATTTGCACTGGATCGTAATTTTTTATTTTTATTCTAAAAGCTTTTATTAATATTATTATGAGGGCAATTACCCCTGCTACTACATGCAATGCGTGCAAGCCTACTATGATATATAAAAAGGAAAACGATACATTTCTTGTAAGCGTAATGCCGCTATCCCAAAGTTGGGTAAAGCCTATGTACTGCATAGCTACAAATGCCACGCCCAATACCAGGGTTATTGCCAGCCATTGCCTGTACTTTCTCATCTGCCTTTCCTTAAAAGCTTTGCGGCTAAGCATGATCGTTATACTGCTTATGATGATCACCGCTGTTGAATACCAAAAAATTAGTGGAAGATCAAAAGTGATCCAGTTGGCAAGATTACGTTTAATGATATAGGCGCTTGTAAGGCCGGCGAACATCATTACAATGCTTGCGAGCCCTATCCACAAAGTAAACTTATGCGGATGTATCCTGGTTTTTTGATCTTTCATCACTGCTATCATAAATTACAAATCCTCTTTATATAAACTATCTCCCTAAAATTTTATTTTATCAACTATGCCTTATCAAA